>JBDNIO010000187.1:0-5170 GCA_041688215.1 Salinisphaeraceae bacterium
CGCCCTTGAGGCGTGTAGCGAATCGCGTTGGAGAGAAAATTCTGCAGAATCCGGCGCAACAATTTGCGATCGCTGCGGGTCCACAGGCGGGAGGCAACGCAACGTAGCTGCAAGCCTTGGGCGTGCGCCAAAAGCTGAAATTCTTCCGTGAGTGCCTGCATCATCGCGCCGAGATCGAATTCTTCAACATTAACCGGCACGCGCCGCGCATCGATGCGGCTGACTTCGTTCAAGGTGGCAATAATTTCCTCTGCGGCAACCAGTGCGCCGTCGATTTTTGCCAACGTGCCTTGCTGCTCGGTTTGCTGGATTTTTTCCGCCAGTGCGGAGGCAAATAATTTGGCTGCGTTCAGCGGCTGTAATAGATCGTGACTGGCGGCGTCCAGAAAGCGGGTTTTGCTGGCATTGGCGGCCTCGGCAATCCGCCTGGCCTCATCCAGTTCGCGGGTGCGTTCGGTCACCAGGGTTTCCAGTGATTCGTTCATCTCGCGCAGTTCAGCCTGTACGCGCTTGTGTTCGGTGATGTCGCTGAAACTGGTAACAAAACCATCGCCGGGCATGGGCCGGCCGCGGATTTCTATGACCCTGCCGTCCGCGCGTACGCGTTCGTATTGATGCGGGGTGCCGGCTTCCAGATAGGCGACCCGGCGCGCCACGTGGGTGTCCACGTCGCCGGGGCCACAAAGTCCGCGTTCGGCGTTAAAGCGGATGATGTCGGCAATCGGTTTGCCGCCGTGAATGAAGTCTTCCGGGTATTCGAACAAATCGATATAGTGCTGATTCCAGGCCGTAATGCGCAGCTCCTGATCCACCACGCTAACCCCCTGGTCCACGTTTTCCAGCGTGCTGGCAAGCAGGCGGCGAGACAAATGCAGCTCGCCCGCGGTACCGCCGACAATGTCGGCGACATCGCCGAAACTCATACGCGTACCGGCGAAGGCGCGCGCAAAAACGGCGCGCGCGGAAGCCGTACCGATCGCGCCGGCCAGTTCGCGTTCGCTATGCGCCACCAATCGCGCCGGTGCCTGTGCGGTGGCCGCGGGCAAACTGGCGTATGCGGATTCGTAGCGCGCAAACGTCGCTTCGGTATGGTCAGCGCCTAGAAAGCGTTCCAGAAGCAACTGCACATCGCGAATGCTGGCGTTCGCGCTGTGCAGTCCACCGTGCTCATCACCACGGGTGTCCAACCCGAGAAACAGCTCGGCCTGAATGCGCTCGGCAAGACTGCGGCGCCCGAGCAGGGAAATCAGCACCAGGCAGAGTGAATTACCGCCCAGCGACCACGCCGCGCCGTGGATTAACGGGTCGCCGAAATCGAACCCCAATAACGCCTGTGGCCGCAGCCAGCCTATACCGGCGGGTCCATGCATGAGCAGGCTAACGTCATCGGTAAGCAACGCCGGCAAGGCCAGGGTATAGGCCCAGAGTGCCGCGCCCACGGCCAGGCCGGTCCACGCCGCGCGACCACCGGCACGCTGCCAGAGCAAGCCGAGCAATAGTGGCGGGGCAAGCTGTGCGATCGCGGTAAATGAAAGCAGGCCATATTGCGCTAAATGTTCTTCGCCGCCGGAGGCGCGGTAAAAAACATAGCCGGAGAGCATGAGCCCGACAATGGTTAGCCGGCGCGAGTTTATGATTACGCGATCCAGGCCTGGGCCACTTTTATCGGCGTAGTAGTTGCCGCGCAATAGATACGGCACCACCAACTCGTTGCTGACCATCGTGCTGGTCGCGACCGTGGAAACAATAACCATGGCGGTGGCTGCTGATAATCCGCCCACGTAGGCGAACGTGCCTAGCGCTAGCGCGCCCTGTTCCAGTGGCAACGCCAGCACAAACGTATCAGGATCAATTAACGCACCCGGCAACAGATTACCGGCCAGAGCAATCGGCACGACGAAGACACATACCAGCAGTAAATAGCTGATAAACACCGGCCGCGCGAGATCGAACGCGCGCGGCCCCGGGTTTTCCACAACCATCAGGTGAAATTGGCGCGGCAAACAAACAATGGCGCAGGCCGCCAACAGCGTTTGCACCCAGAACGACGGCGTTTTCCAGCTATCGGCGTAAGGCGCCAGCAAGCCAGCGTTGCGACTAACCTCCAGAAGTGCCGCTGGACCGGGATACAGCACCCAGATGGCGTAAACGCCGATGGCGGCCAAAGCCACGAATTTAACGATGGACTCGAAGGCCACGGCATTGACCATGCCCTGGTGCCGGTGGGCGCGCGACAAATGCCGGGCGCCGAACAGAATCGCAAAACCGGCCATCAACATGGCCACCAGCAGAGGCTGGTCAAATGGCAGGGGCGTGCCGTCGTCGGCGGCCAGTATTCTGAAACTGGCATCCACGGCCTTGAGTTGCAGTGCCAGATAGGGCACCACCGCCATCAGACAGACGAGCGTGGCCACCACCGCGACGGACTGGCTTTTGCCATAGCGCGCAGCCAAAAAATCCGCGATCGAGGTTACGTTCTGCTGCGAGGCAACCTTGATAATCCGCTTGAGCAGCGTGGGCAGCAGCAAAAAAACCAGGATAGGCCCTAGATAAATAGGCGCAAAGCTCCAACCGTTGCCGGCCGCGGAGCCGACCGCACCGTAGAAGGTCCAGGAGGTGCAGTACACCGCCAACGACAGCGCATAGATCCAATTTGCGCTGCCGATTTTCAGCGGCCGGCGCTGTCTGTCGCCCCACCAGGCAATTGCAAACAGCAAGCCCACATAGGCCAATGCAATGAGTAGCAGCGCCCAGGCATTCATATCGCATACAGTCTTTGTATACCTGAGTTCGAGTATACGTTGACTTGCTTACGCATGGCCTGAACTAATCTTTATCTGCGTATTTCGGATGCAGGGCATTGCTTGACAGCCCTGGTCATGCCCGATGACTCATTCCGTAGCGTTTGCCTTGCGCTACTTTTGTATCTAACAGGTCATGCATGGCTTGCATGCGTTCTCGCTTTACAGGCACGGATGTGGATTAGCCTTCCGAAGCCTGAAGCTGCTCCAGTATCTGTGGGTTCTCCAACGTGGAAGTGTCCTGGGTGATTTCCTCGCCATGCGCAATGGTGCGCAGCAAGCGCCGCATGATTTTGCCCGAACGCGTCTTCGGCAGACCCTCGGCAAAACGGATTTCCTCGGGTTTAGCAATTGCGCCCAACTGCTCGGCCACCCAATCGCGTAGTTCTTCAGCCAAGCCTTCACTTGGGTCTTTTTTCAGAATCACAAACGCGACAATGGCTTCGCCCTTGATCTCATGCGGGCGGCTGACCACCGCCGCCTCGGCCACCGCCGCGTGCGCCACCAGCGCGGATTCGACTTCCATGGTGCCCAGACGGTGGCCGGAGATGTTCACCACATCATCGATGCGCCCCAGGATACGGAAATAACCCTCTTCGTCGCGCTGAGCCGAATCACCCGTCAGATAAACGTGATTACCAAACTTGCCGAAGTAGGTGTCTTTGTAGCGCTGTGCATCGCCCCAGATCGTACGCAGCATATACGGGAAGGGTTTGGTAATAACGAGATAGCCGCCATGACCAGGATCCGTGACCGGTTCGCCGGATTCATCGAAAATATCAGCGGCAATACCAGGCAGCGGATGCGTGCAGGAACCTGGCTTGGTCGCGGTTACGGCTGGGATTGGCGCGATCATCTGTGCGCCGGTTTCGGTTTGCCACCACGTATCCACGATCGGGCAGCGCTCTTTACCAATAACTTTGTGGTACCACATCCAGGCTTCGGGGTTAATAGGCTCGCCTACTGTGCCGAGCAGTCGCAGTGAATCAAGTTTATGCCGTTGCGGGAATTCGTCGCCGAGCTTCATCAGCGCGCGGATGGCGGTGGGCGCGGTATAGAAGATACTTACCTTATGGTCGTCCACCATCTTCCAGAAGCGATCGCCTTCGGGGTAGGTGGGCACACCTTCAAACATGACCTGGGTCGCGGCCAGTGCCGTGGGGCCGTACACAATATAAGTGTGGCCGGTAATCCAGCCGACATCGGCGGTGCACCAGAATACGTCGTCGTCCTGCAAGTCAAACACCCAGCGGCAGGTCGTTATCGCACCCAGCAAATAGCCCGCACTGCTGTGCTGAATACCCTTGGGTTTGCCGGTGGAACCGGAGGTGTAAAGAATGAATAGCGGATGTTCGGCGTCGACCCATTCCGGCTCGCATTCGGCCGATTGGCCGTCGATAGCATCGGACCACCAGACGTCGCGGCCCTCGCGCATTTCCACATCCAGGCCAGCACGCTTGAGTACGATCACGCTTTCGATGGATTCGCAGCCCTCGGTTAGCGCCTTGTCGGTGGTTTCTTTCAGCGGGATGGGTTTGCCGCCGCGGTAATTACCGTCCGCGGTAATCAGCATTTTCGCTTGTGCGTCCTCGATGCGGTCTTTCAGTGACGGCGCGGAAAAGCCGCCAAATACCACCGAGTGAATCGCGCCGATGCGGGCGCAGGCGAGCATGGCCACGGCGGCGTGCGGCACGTTGGGCATGTAAATGACCACGCGGTCGCCTTTGGCAACGCCTTTTGCTTTCAGGGCATTGGCGAAACGGCAGGTATCAGCATGCAACTGCCTGTAACTGATGTGTTCCACGCCGCCATCGTCACCTTCAAAAATAATGGCGGTCTTATCGGCGTACTGGTCCAGGTGGCGGTCCAGGCAGTTGTAGGAAACGTTCAGCTTGCCATCGGTAAACCACTTGAAGAACGGCGCATCGGAATCATCCAGCCCATGGTTGAACGGGACTTTCCAGTCGAGCTCGGTATTCGCCAGTTCCGACCAGAATCCATCGTGATCATCCTCCGCCTTGTCGCGTAGCGCTTTAAGTGCCTGCGGCCCAATCCTGGCATTTTCGGTAAACGCCCGGGACGGCTCGAACTTGCGGTCCTCACGCAGTATGGACTCGATATTGTCGTCGGCCATTAGCTTCTCCGATTGCACTTTATTGACGCTCAGCATAAACAAAACGGACGAGGCCCGTCATCCGACTATAGTCTAAGCTGCTTTTAGTCACGCGCTAGTGGAGTGCGTCATTCTGATTAGACCTTATACAGCCAAGAAAAACGAAAAGTCGTCATTGCGAGCCCCTCAGTCCGCCTATCGGTCGGCCACGAACCGAAATGAACGTGTGCGCTGCTTGGTAATGTCGGATACTCAG
>JBDNIO010000188.1:0-8757 GCA_041688215.1 Salinisphaeraceae bacterium
CGAAGACCCGGAATCCAGTGAGACCTTATAGAACCTGGATTCCGGACGTTCGGCTCGCGAAGCTCGGGCTTCGCACTTTCCGGAATGACGCAAGGAATAACCGAACTTCATGTCTCCATCGGCCGTGCTCTTACGAACTGCTCATGCGGTAAGCGTTTGATCTCCAGCGCGCAAAATTTTGTGGACAGCAGTGACCAGGCTTATTATGTTGCCGCGCAACTGTTCACGCCGAACCTCGCCAATGGTGCCTAGTGCCCGCCACTAAAAACGCAAGTCTTAGCGCTCCTCCACAGGTTATGGCTGGCTATCGCTCCAAGCCCAGGCTTCGCCAACAACCACCGCGAGCACCTGCATCGAGAGCTAACCAGTCCATATAGAAATTCCTGATATCAGTTCAAGACATTGGTTGGTATCTTCAGATAGGACACGCCGTTAGCTTCTGGCTCCGGGAATCTACCCGCCCGTATATTTACCTGCACGGATGGCAGAATCAGGCGGGGCATGTCCAAGCTGCGATCACGCGCCTCGCGCTTGCGCACGAACTGCGCTTCATCGACCCCGTCGCACACCTGCACATTGTCTCTGCGCTGTTCGGCTACGGTGGTCTCCCACGCCGGCTCACGGCCGCCCGGGGCGTAGTCATGGCACATGCATAAACATGTCTCGTTGGGCAGGTCCAGTATCCGCCGGATGGAACGGTATAGGCTGCCGGCGTCACCACCGGGAAAGTCCGCCCGGGCGGTGCCGTAATCGGGCATGAACAGCGTGTCGCCGATGAAGGCGCAATCGCCGATGACATAAGTCACGCAGGCCGGGGTGTGTCCCGGCGTGTGCAGGACCTGGACGTCCAAGCCGCCGAGGGCGAAATGCTCACCGTCTCGCAATAAGCGATCGAACTGCGAGCCGTTGATCGCAAACCCATCGCCCAGGTTGAATAGCTTGCGAAAAATACGCTGCACGTCGCGGATATGCTCGCCGATGGCGACCGGCACCCCCAGCAACCGTTTTAGATGCTGTGCGGCGCTCAGGTGATCGGCATGGGCATGGGTCTCCAATATCCAATCAACCTGCAGCTCGCCCGCCTCGATATACGCCACTACATTATCGATAAAGCCAGTGCTGCTGCGGCCCGAAACCGGATCGTAGTCCAGCACCGGATCGATCACGGCCGCGCGGCCGCTGCCCGGGTCGTGAACCACGTAGGTGATGGTGCAGGAAGGCTGGTGGAAAAAGCCCTGCACCTGCGGAGCAACGGCCACGGGCTGGTTGGAATCCAGCGGTTGTTTTCGGCTAGCCATTAAGGCAACCTCGGCACGAGTTTATGCCTGTGCTCTTTTCTGACATCGACATTTGTTCTTACCTGTATGGATAATAAAGAACCCCGCGGCAAGCCGCGGGGTATTGCCTTGGTACTCGCTACGCATCGATCAGTCATGTCGCAGCAAGCTGCGGGGAATTAGACCCGCGGAGAAATTAACCGCATCATGGCCCCGTACACGGAGCAGCATACTGACGCTGGCCAAGGTCGCAGCGAAGGATGGCCTGGAGGTAACAGCCTCTCAGGCCACACGCAACGCCACTTCGGCGGATTCTGTCGTGATACCGACTGGCTCCGCCAATTGGCGCAACTGCGGTAGGTCAAGCAGATGTAGTTCGGTGCTATTCGAAACCAATAGCCCCTGTATCGAGAATCGATTCAAAAGCCGGCTTATAGTCTCGGGGGCCAGGCGCAAAAGGCTGGCAATATCACGGCGGGTCATTGGGAGCTTCAGCTTTTCCCCCTGGGTCATCCCCCGTGCCCGCTCACGTCCGTGTAACAAGACCAGGAAAGCCGCCAAGCGTTGTTCGGCCGTGTAATCTCCAGACATGGCCAAGGCATGGCTGAGGTGCGCGCCCATCAAAGCCATAAACTGCCCGTTGAATGCCGGGCGGCTCACCAAAGCCCTGGTCAGTTCGGAATAAGGCAGTGTACATACGCTCGCCTCGCTCACGGCACAGGCGCTGCTTGGATAACGCCCGGATCCTATGGCATCCAGGCCGAGAATATCGCCGGGCAGATGGAAGCCGCGGACACGTTCGTTACCCTCTTCATCCACAGTATAGGTTTTGATACAACCGGACTTGACCGCGTAGACACTACGCAACGGTTCGCCCGTCCAATAGACGTGGGCGCCCTCATTCCCAGCTAGCACGAGACAATGACATCTTAGTGATTGCTTGTTATCGGACGCAAACAAATCCGAGCCAATACAAATTTCCCTGAGCGTGCAGTTCTCGCAACCGGAATTCGTGCCGCAGGCTTTCTCTATTTTTAGCTTGATGACTGCCATAACCATGTCCTCCTGAATACGACATGGTTCTATGGTGACTCTGTAGCAGTGGCTGCGTAAGTGGCAATTGCCGAAAAGATTTGCGGTAACTACGGATGGTTCACTAGAGGGCACCGGCTGCGTAGAGGTCGCGCACCAGCTCGGCCAGTGAGCGCACCTGCATCTTTTCCATTACACGCCCCCTATAGTGTTCTACTGTACGGAGGCTCAACTCCAGGTCCAGAGCGATGACCTTGTTTGCCTGGCCGCCGGCCACCCGTTCGGCCACCTCGTGCTCTCGCGGGGTAAGTGACTGCAGACGCTCCAGGATGCTTTTGTGCCGCTCCTGTTCGGCCTTCGCTTCCAATCCTTGCCCATGAGCCTCGCGGATGCGGTCGATCAATTCCTGGTCGCGGAAGGGCTTTTCGATAAAGGCCGAGGCGCCGGCCTGGATTGCCTCCACCGCCATGGGTATGTCGCCGTGGCCGGTGATGAAGATGACCGGGATGTCCCAGCCTCGCTGCGTAATCTCCCGCTGTAACTCCAGCCCGCTCATCCCCGGCATGCGGATATCCAGTAGCAAACAGCCCGGCTTCGGATCGTTTTCGTAGTCCTCGAGGAAGGACGGCGCGTCCGCGAACAGGCGCGATTCGATCTTGATCGATTTCAGCAGCTGTTTCAGGCCAATGCGAACCGCTTCATCGTCATCGACCACATAGACCAGCCCCTGTTCCATCACGCCTCCGCGGTAGCCGGCAGATAAAGCATAAAAGTCGCCCCACCGTAGCGGTTGTTGCGCGCGGTCAAGGTGCCGCCGTGGGCCTCCGCAATGCTGCGCGACAGAGATAGCCCGATACCCAAACCCTGCGCCTTGGTGGTATAAAACGAATCGAAAATCTGCTCGATGCCCTTCGGGTCGATGCCGGCACCGCGATCAGACACCGTGATCTCGACGCCGCCGCCGACCCCGTGCGTGCGTACTGTAATTTCATCGCCAACAGAGGCCTCTTCCATGGCGTCGGTGGCGTTGCGAATCAGATTCAAGAGCACCTGTTGTATCTGAACGACGTCGATTTCGGCAAGCGGCATCCGCTCGGCCAATTCCGTACGCAGCTGGATGCCCTTGCTGCGCGCATCCAATTCAGCCAAGGGCAGTACCTCCCTAAGCAGGACATTACAATCGGCCAGTTCCAGACTACGCTCCCGATGGCCGACAAAACCGCGCACTCGTCGTATGACCTTGCCGGCCCTGACGGCCTGCGCACTGATCACCTCCAGGCTTGCAGTGATATCCGGATCTACCTCGGGCTGATCGGCGAGCATACGCTGGCTGGCCTGGGCATGGGTGGCGATGGCCGTCAGCGGCTGATTGAGCTCATGAGCAATCCCGGAGGCCACCTCACCCAGGGTCCCCAAACGGGCGGCATGCGCCAATCGCTCGCGCAGGTTCTCGATTTCCTCCTCGGCTTGCTTGTGTGCAGTGAGGTCTTCGATCTCCGCCACCAACATCAACGGCCGACCCTCGGCGTCCCTGACCACGCTGTTATGCAGCCGCACATGGACTACCTCGCCGCCTTTGCGCAGGTAACGCTTCTCGATCCGGTAGATGTCGCTCTCACCGCTGGCCAGCCTGTCCAGGTGGTCGCGACTGGGGTCCAAGTCCTCCGGATGCGTAATATCCAAATAGCTAAGGTGGGTGAGTTCCTGCTCGGAATAGCCTAGCAGGCTGCAGAAGGCCGGATTGGCGCTGAGTATATTGCCCTCGAGATCGGCGGTATCGATGGCGGTTGGCGCGTTCTGGAAGATGAGACGCAGCTCCTCCTCCTGGCGTCTAAGCTGCTCCTCGGCGCGCTTACGCTCGCTGATGTCGCGGATGATGCCGACAAAGCTGGTCTGGCCTTCAAGCTTGGCTTCGCCCACCGAGAGATCGATAGGAAATTCGCGCCCGTCCTTATAGCGTCCGATAACCTCACGACCGATGCCGATGATGCGAGCCTCCCCCGTCTGCTGATAGTGCCGGAGGTAATCGTCGTGTTCGCCACGGTAGGGCTCCGGCATCAGGATGTTGACGTTCTTGCCGAGCACCTCCTCGGCCTCGTAACCAAATATCGCCTCGGCCGCCTTGTTGAAGCGCTGGATACAGCCCACCGGGCCAATCTGGATGATGGCATCCACCGCTGCATCCAGCAGCGCCTCGAATTGCGCTTCGGCCCTGAGGGCGCGCTGGTGCACATCGGTCGCGTCAATGCGTTTTTCGCTGCTCGCCGTGATGGTCATGGCGATTACTTTACTAAAGACCACCGGCGTTTGGAACTCAACCCAGCTCGGCAAATGAATGCCATCCCTGCGTATCGTCAGGCCGTGGGAACCAAGTACTCTGCACATCCCCTACACTGGCGACCTGACGGCAGCAAATTTTTGGAAAAAAAATACAGAACTGAACAGTGCCGCCCAAGTAACCAATTGAATTTATATGAGTTTTAACCGGACACTACTGGCAGTGGGTATGGATTCTGACAGTAACCTATTCCGGTCCATTTGGCGTCATGGTCTATCATTAACTCTGGTTGTGCCCAGATAAGTGATGATTCGTTTTTACGGCGTGATTTTCGCTCGTTGCGCATTGTTATTCAGGCTGCAGAGCGGGCGAGGTTGCTGGTTTATTGATTGCGGTTGGGCTGCTGTCGTTAGGAACTGGCTGGATCGTCGCGATAATGTTCTCATTGGCCTATGCCGCCGGTTTTGCGCTGACCGTGAGGCCGCTCACGCAAGGCGGCATGGATTTCCGTACGGTCTTCAAGGGCACCATCTAGGCAGAAACGGTGAGTATTGCCGTGATGGAGTTCGTGGCCATCGGCACCGACCTGTGGCTGGGCGGCGACGCTACGATGGGCGAGCCGCTATTCTGGATGTCCCTGGCGGTGTCCTTATCCTGCGGTCTGCTCGCGGCCTATCCGGTTAATCTGTTACTGATCCACTACGGCGTTAAGGGGGGCCTGCATAGCCCCAAATGTCACATGGATGATCACCGCAGAGGTTTGCAATTGATCAATATCGCAGAAAAAACGCTACCTGGCGCGGTAACCACCCAAGCGACTTAGCCGTATTTCGTTAATAACTCGGTGGCGTAGGTTAGACGGGTCTTGGCGTCGGCGCTGCTGAGATGCGCGCAGGATAGTTCCCGTTCGATAACGCAAGAGAGCATGTTGTAAAAACTGCGGTCCAGAGCCTTACGCGCCGCCGACATTTGCTGGGCGACTTTTTCGCATTTTTCTTCGCGTTCGATCATGGCCTGAATACCACGCAGCTGGCCCTCTACACGGCGCAGGCGCGAGATTAATGCCGCCCGGTTTGCCAACCATTCCGGATCATCAACCGCGCTAGCCACATTTGCAGCTGAACTCATAGTGTTCTACTCCCCATGGATTTATACATATGGGAGTATAACAAAGTGCCTATAGCAACATATGGCAGTGGTACCACATAAATCTCAGCTATCTGTGCCTGCCAGAATTAAGCACAACACTGCTGCCGATTCAGGTACAATAAAATAATAAGTGATAAGCAAACTAGATAGATAAAAAGGGAGTCATGACAAATACATTATTGCTATCGCGCTGGGTGGGCATCGTGATCGGGTTACTGTTAACGCCCAGCCTGTGCCTGGCGACCAACGGCTATTTCGCTCATGGCTATAGCGCGAAACAACGGGGCATGGCTGGGGCTGGCACAGCATTGGGGGCAGATGCCTTTGTTGGAGCCATCAACCCGGCCCTGCTGGTCGATGTCGGCGACCGCCTCGACGTTAATCTAAGCCTGTTTACGCCGATCCGGGATTTCAGTGCCAACGAACCCAATATTCCACCGGTTACCGGCGCCGGCCTATTGCAGGTTGATCCAATTAACCGGAAACGCAGCACCAGAAACTTGTTCCCGATTCCCGGCATCGCAGCAAGCTGGCGCATCAACGACCAAGCCGCATGGGGCGTTATGCTATACGGCCACGGCGGGCTAAGCACCTCGTATAACGAGCCTACTGCCACCTTCGCCAATGGCGACTCCGCGGGCGCGCTGGGTTTTAGCGAAACCTGCGAAGGCACCTTCGGCGGCGGAGACAATGTCGGCGCGCAAGGCGGATTCGCGCTTTGCGGCCAGGGTGATGATCATGCATCCGTGGACCTAATCCAGGCCTTCATCGTCCCCTCTATTGCCTACCGGTTGTCATGGTTAAGCCTGGGCATCTCGCCCATATTTGCGGTGCAGCGTTTCAAGGCCACTGGGCTATCTGCCTTTGCGCGCTTTTCAGAATCACCCGACCGTGTATCCGATAACGGCGCCGACCTGTCTTATGGCGTGGGCGGCCGAATCGGCTTTAATGCCAATGTTGCCCCCTGGCTTAATGTGGGCGGCTCCTATCAAACCCGCATCAATATGACCGAGTTTGATAAATACAAAGGCTTATTCACGGACCAGGGCGATTTTGATATTCCCTCCAATTTTAACGTCGGCGTGGCCTTGCTTCCGTTCTATCGGCATCATTTCCTGGTTGATTACCAGCGTATTAACTTTAACGAAGTGAAAGCCGTTGGTGACCCACTCGACCCAAACGAATTCGTTAATGACTGCGCCCGTCCACGGCTGGGTTTTGGTACGGAACGCACGGCCGCCTGCCTGGGCGGCGACGATGGCCCAGGTTTCGGCTGGCAAGACGTTACCGTGTATAAATTCGGCTACGAATATGTGGGCGGCACATTCGATTTCCGCCTCGGGTATAGCAACAATACCCAGCCCATTCGCCCGAACGAAGTGCTGTTTAATATTCTTGCACCGGCGGTGCCCGAACATCATTTCACCGCCGGTATGAGTTGGCGTTATAGCGAAACTCTGGGTTTTGATTTCGCGGTGTTGTACGTCCCAAGAAATACGATACGCGGCAAAAACCCCTTGAGTAATGTTGAGGGCGGCGCCGCGTCTCTGGTCACCGGCGGCGACAACTTTGGCGTCGACCCCAACGACCAAGACATCGAATTACGCATGGAACAGTTCGAATTGACCTTTGGGATTAATTTTCTGTGAGGAAAAAACGCCATTTAGCGTTCCTAATCGGCGATGCAGAAACACCTTAAAAGGCGCTAATTCCGATACCCTTGCATAAATTTTTGATCGATAGTGTTCTTCAGCCACATGCTGCTGCGTCCGTGCCACCAAAAGGGTCCCCAAGTAGCAATAGCGGTGCCATCGCCCAGGTTTAAGATAGCCAGATAACGTTTTTGCGGCTGATACGCCTGCAAGGAAGCTCCCTGCAGGCACGCGCCCAGATTCTGGTATATATACTGGGCCTGGCGCACGCCAAACACCCCCAGCTTGGGCAGCTTAAGCCCGTCCATGCTGGCACAATCGCCGGCAGCGAAGACCCGCGGATCGGCGACCGATTGCAATGTCGGCGTAACCCGCAACCCTTCCTGCTTATGCACCGGCAAGCCGGTGTGAGTAACCAACGGATTGGCTTCCAAGCCAATCGCCAAAACGACGATATCCGCGGCGAGTCGCCGGCCATCCTCGGCCACCAATGTGTCCTTCTCGCGCCGGGCAATGCCTGTATTTAATTGAACATCCACCCCGCGCCCGGTCAGATTGCGCAATAGCTTGGTTGCGGCCCCCTTCGGCGCCTGTTTGATCAGCCGATCACTGTGCGTGACCAGGGTTATCGGCATATCCGCGTGGTGCTGCGCGCCTAGTGCCGCCAGGTTAGCCGCCACCTCGGAGCCAGTCGGCCCACCGCCTACCACGGCAACACGCGGCGCTTCACCGACCCGAAAACGGGTCTCCAGATGTTCGCGCAACCGCCACAAATTGCTAACCGGTTTCACTGACCACACGCTCGGGTCTTCCTGAATTCCGTCGATGGCCGCGGCATTCACCTGGCTACCGACATTCAGCGACAAATAGTCGTATTTAAGCGTGTCGCCGCTTGCCAAACTTAGGCGCTGGGATGAGGCGTCTATCGCAGTAACACGATCTGCAATAAATTCGCCGCCGTTAGCTTCAATTAGTGATTTGGGATCAAGCTGATCCTGCTCCGCGGTGTACATGCCACCGAGCATGCCGGTGGCCAGACCGGAATACCAAAATGTGCCGGGGTCGATCAGCACCACCCGTGCGCCGCGTTCGACAAGATTTTTGGCGCGGGCGGCGACATACAGATGGGCATGCCCAGCGCCAACCAGAAAAATCACCGATGGACTCATGCCGGCCCGCCGCTTTGCAGCACAACTAGTGGAGTGCGTCATTCTGTTTAGACCTTATACAGCCAAGAAAAACGAAAAGTCGTCATTGCGAGCCCCTCAGTCCGCCTATCGGTCGGCCACGAACCGAAATGAACGTGGGCAGCTACAGAGCAAGGTGGAAATCGTCTTTGCGAGCGCCCGCAGGGCCCGCGGCCATCCAG
>JBDNIO010000026.1:0-2485 GCA_041688215.1 Salinisphaeraceae bacterium
GCACGGTTGGCAAGCACGGAGATGAAGCGATGATAGGAAAGTACGTCAAAAATCAAGGCAATGAGTATCAGAAGCTTCACTCAGACCATCAGCTCGGACTGTTCTAAAATACCCCGTGGCTTGCCGCGGGGTTCTTTATTTCGCAGCAGACCGAAACACCCCGAGGTCTTGCATTGCGTCAATGCTAGACTGAGGGCTCGTTCCAGAGTCACTAATGTAAAGCACAAAGCGCAAGCGCTATGCCACAGGATTGTTCGCCAGCACAGCCCATACTCACGCCCGTGCCCATTCGGAGTTTTTTGTATGTCGTATGCCTGTTGGCGTTGTTAAGCGCCTGCGCATCAACACCCAAACCCGGCCAATCCGCTCGCTTGGGTTCCGGCCCGATAGGTCTGAACCTGCCGGAGGACGATGAAATTCGACAAACACTCTACCGGCAACACCAGGACTGGATCGGCACCCCCTACCGCTTCGGCGGCCTGAACAAAAATGGCGTCGACTGCTCGGGACTGGTTTACCGCACGTTTAATGAAGAGTTTGGGCAGCCGTTGCCGCGCACAACCAAGAGCCAGGCCAAGGCCGGCAAACCCGTCGCCCTCGCGGATCTGCGCGCGGGTGACCTGCTGTTTTTCCGCACCGGACGCAGCACACGGCATGTAGGCATTTATATTGAGGACACACGATTTCTGCATGCCTCAACCAGCCGCGGAGTAATTATTTTAGATCTGCGCAACCCTTACTGGGCAAGCCACTACTGGCAGGCGCGGCGCATTCGCACGCTACGTTAATGCTTTATCGGTTGCTGGAAACCTGCCGATCACATTGGCCTTTGCTGCGCACCAGCGAGTAATCCTCCACATAACGGCCCCGGTCTTTGGCTAAACGCTGCAAACGCAAGCTGCAGATGCCTTTATGCCTATTCTGCATGTTCGTAAGCCGGTAAAGTGTGTTTTCCTTCGGCACAAAATTATAATTACCCACAACGCAGTGGGCAGCGCCTGAGCTCCAAAAGCTCGCCAATACCAGCGGCTGGCCGGCAGGAATGGTTAACAGCACAACCGGATGGTCGGCGTTAACGTTCTGGGTAAAGGCCAGGGCTTTGGGCGGATACTCACACTGGCCGCCCGGTTCATACAGCCGCAGAGAGCCTGTACCCAGACTTGCACCACGATAATCCCTTGCCAGATGGCTGGCGGTAAATATCAGCGTTGCCTGATGCGTGGGGTCGATTGGAGAAACAGCTGCAATACCGGGCGAATGCGGGCGCACGGTTTGCGGCTTCTGCAGTTCTGTCTTGTGTATTTGCGCCGTGTTTGCTGTTTGCCCAACGGGCGCAGCACTAGTAAGCGGGCTGACAATGGCCAGCACCGTATCGCCCCAGAATTTAGCGCAGTTATGCATTAACAATCTCCGCTGATGTCATGGAGTATTTAGAGTTAAGTGGTTCTTACGACGATTCAGGTAATAGGGCCGTCATTCCGGGATCGCGTAGCCGAGTGCAGCGAGCTGAACGAAGTGAACCCGGAATCTATGGCTTAAATCTACCTGGATTCCGGATAAATGCTATGCATTTTCCGGAAAGACGAAATAACCTGAGTGAATGTTAGAGCCACTTAGAGTTATAAGCGGTACTGTCTTCCATGACCGACCCTTCTGCGGTGCACAAAGCATAGCGTGAATTGGGCTGGCTGCCAAATTCCTTGGTCTGTGTATGGTGGCCGACACGGGCTTGGCTTATGCTGTGTGGCTCATATTCTTGTTGCCTGGCAGTTGCCTGCCGGTTTGTGCACCGGATCTTTCCGAATCAGATGTCTCGCTCGCAAATATTTAGTCTCTGCCTTATAGCCGCACTCTGGCTCTCAGCCGAAGCGAGCGTCGCCGATGTGGCAGGTTTAAACCATGCCCATGCGCTGTACTTGTCCGACACGGGCCAGGCACTGCCCGCTGTAGCGACGTTGCCGGACCACTCAACTAACGCGGTAGCCGGCGAGGTGTACGCGCAGGCAAATATGGCGCACGACGCAATAATCGCGCTGGCATGCGCTCAGTGACGACGCATGCCAGCCCACGACGCCGCGTCCACCACGGGCATGAAAAAGTTCGCGTGGCTATCACCCCAGAGCAAAATTTTAGACGCTGCGTCGCTGTCCAGATCACCCAATTCGCATAGCTTATCCTCATCAACTTGCAGCGCGGAAAGCCCGTGACACTCCAGTTGCCGTGGATTAGCGTCCTGCCAGCGTACATTGAGGAAGCTCTGCGCTTCGGCGATATGCTCTTGGGCAAACCGGATAGGTACACCCTGGCCAAGGGACACCAGCGCCCCAAGTGTTTGCACTTCTACAACAGCATATTCCAATCCCAAAATGAGTCTGAAGGTTAGCGAAAAGAGTCAGCTGGCTTTCATCCGTTCGAAGATAGATTCAAAGAGTGAGTGTCTGGCGTTTTGTAGACGTTTAGCGGCTTCATTATCACTGATTGCATA
>JBDNIO010000004.1:0-52014 GCA_041688215.1 Salinisphaeraceae bacterium
GAAACGAGGAAACTATCCGCATCATCTCGGCAAGAAAAGCCACGCGTAAAGAGGCAAAATATTATGCGTAAAGAATATGATTTCTCAAATTCAAAACGGGCAAAGGATGTACCGCATTTGGCCAGGCTTCAATCAGAAGCGAATGGTAAAAGCCGTATCACCATAATGCTGGATAATGATGTTCTCCTATCGTTCAGATCAAAAGCAGATGCAGAGGGTATCGGGTATCAAACATTAATTAATCGGGCCTTGCGAGAAGCGGTAGGCTCAAAGCCAGTAGATGAGTCCACCTTGAGGAAAGTCCTAAGAGAAGAGCTTCAGGCTTAATATTTCATTGCAAAATCAGAGGCATAATCGGGTAATGGCGGGTCTCAACCCCGCCCTCCCCACACCACCCGGCATGCGGGTCCGCACCGGGCGGTTCGTCAGTTGTATTTAAATTTCACCCACAGTTCCTTAAAAGAAACGAGTCCCTGCGTCGTCAGGTAGCTGTTCGTCAGACCCAGCTGTACGGCGTAGGTTTTGGCCAGCCGGTACGGGCCTTTAGAACTTCGCCCCAGTGTCACCGCTTTGAGTATCGGCACACCCAGTCTCAAAAGATTTCGGATGCGCGTCCTTGGGCGGTTCCACTGTTTCAGGCAGCACATACGAATGCGGCGCATGCGGGAGATCCGCTGCCCCACACTGCACACCACCAACACTGACATCCCCGCAATTTTCTGGTACGTGCGCTGTATATTGGTTTGCTGCATGGCCTGGCCGGTTCGGCAGCACTGATCCTGCTGACGCTTGGCACTGTGGCCTCGCCAGCGCTGGGCCTGCTCTACGTCGGTCTGTTTGGTCTGGGCTCGATCGGCGGCATGGCCGTTTTGTCGCTCGCCATCAGCGTGCCGCTGCGCAGCGCACGTAATTTCACTTGGCTGCACAACGGCCTGCAAACTACCGTGGCATGCGCCACCATTGTTATTGGGGGTGTACTGGGTTACCAGAACTATTTATTTACTGGCGTTTAATCTGGCAGGCTAAGCTAACTGGTTAATTCGCTGCGCGTGTAAGGCAGCAATGTCCGCTACCACCGCCAGCCCGGGATCATCTTTCATTACGTTGACGCTTTCAGTCACAACCCCGGTTAATGCAGTGACTGCCCCATGCGCGCTTGCCGCCAGCGACTGCGCGTTATAACCCCCTTCCAGACACATGACGACTCGCCCCTGGCTATAGGCATCCGCCAGCCTGCAAACTTTTTCGGTTATCGCTGCGAATCCGGTTTCATCCATACCGAAGGTTTGATCCAGATGGTGGGCATAAAAGCCGGCGGATATCAGAATAATATCAGGCATGAAAGCTTCGGCCGCCGGCTTTAGTATCCTGTCTGCAACAGCCATCATTGCCGCGTTACCGGATCCCCAGGGCAGGGGTATATTTAGATTATAGCCCTCACCTGCGCCGCTGCCGGCCTCCTCCACCACGCCGGAACCCGGATAAAACGGGGCTGCGCAATGACTGTCTACGAACAGTATATTGGGGTCCTGGTAAAAGATTTCCTGGGTACCATTGCCGTGGTGCAAATCCCAATCCCAGATCAGGACTTTTTGCATGCCCAGGCTGCGTGCATGGGCGGCCGCAACCGCTATATTGTTGTACAGGCAAAAACCCATGGCGCGCTCAACTAGCGCGTGGTGGCCGGGTGGTCGAACGGCACAAAATGCCCGTCGGACGTCGCCGCCGGCGATGGCTTCAACTGCGGTGACGCCCCCCCTGCCGCCCGCTTGGCAGCAATAACGCTATCTGGTTATACGGCTGTAGTATCGATATCCAGCCAGCAGGAGCGCCCCGACAGTGCCTCAATAAAGTTAACATGGACCCGGCTGTGAACGCGCTCCAGCTCGGGCGGTTCAGCCAAGCCGGCGGCTTTCCACCGGCACCCGGAAATCGGTTCGGCGCGCAATTTATCCACCACGCCAGCAAGCCGCTGTGGGCGCTCAGGGTGGGCGAATTCAGTAAATTCCTTGTCCGGATATTGCACGGCCATTAACGCTTTTACGGCCTGCGTCCATTCCGGATGGCCCGGATCCCAGCCTGTGGGGTTGTGGCCCAGCATTGCCTCGTCGTAAACCAACAATACGTCGTCGGACATGTTCCTCTACGCCTCTTCTACCCAATCCCGGTCCTGCGCCCAACTCGTTGCAACGGCTTCACGAATGCCTGCGATATCCTCTGCCGGCACGGCAGCGGCGTCGCCCAGTTCACGGCGCTTGTAATGGTATACATAAAGCCGGGACGCGAATTGCTCAAATGGTAGGGAGGATTCACCTTCCTGCTCGCCGCAGTCACAGGTCGAGGTCACCACGCCGTTGCCCCAATTCTGACCCTTGTCCCGGTTTGGGTTAAAGAAATATACCCGGCAAATACCGTCCGGATCATTTTCCACACGCTGGATGGAAACCGCATGCCAGCCAACAAACTCCCCGGTGTGGTTGGTAACTACCACACCGCAGGGCTGGGCATAGACCAGAGCACGGCCGCCATTATATTGGGGATGATAAGCCGCATAGAATCGGCGTACGAAGGCATCGAAATTCTGGATTGCATCAGTGGCCAGGTCGATTAATGCAGCAAAACCGCGGTGCACCCACCAGCCATGCAGTTCAGGGTTAACCCATTTGTGGCCGTCTTCGCCGCGGCCTATGGTGCGACGGCTCATCTCCATGTATATCTTGTCCAGATGGGAAGTCAGCACCAGCGACACCGGGTCGAGCTCAGTATGCAGCGTTTGCGCCAGGCCAAAAGACAATTCACTAGAGCGTAAAGCCGCGCCCTCAAAATGCATGACGACATCGGCATCACGCGCCGCGCGCGCAATCAGTTCAAGCAAAAAGCCAACATCATTCTGAGACCACAAGCTGATTGCCCGCGCCGACTGGCAGGTCGGATTATGGCCCTGATCAACGCCTCTGGGCTGGCCCAGCACACTCAGTGTGCCGGACATCAGCAGGGCTGACGCGGAGAGCGGCGCAGCCTGCCCACTGGCACTCTGCAGTTGTTCTGCCACCTCGGGGCGAACCGGCAGCAGCATGAGCCGGCGTAGTCCGGGCACGACGGGCTGGAAGAACATGATGCCCCGTTCCAGCATCCGGCTCAGACCATAAATACATTGCGCGGTTTCGGGAAACACGGCATGCATGATCAATTCTTTAACCAGCAACGGATATTCTTCGAAACAGGTAAGGCCGATACGCTTCAGGGCAAGCGCCTCAGGTAGATGCTCGGGGGCAGTGCCTAGCAGATGCCGCAACAGGCTTGCGTGCAGGGGCGCAACCAGGCCGGTGGTATCCATGCTATTGCCAAAAATCCGGGCCTCATTGGCCAGCGCTGTTGCATCCAGCCCGGAGAGGGCTGCGGCATACGCGTGTGGCTCCGGGTTGGCGCTGGCCAGCGGGCTTGGGGCGGTGCTGGCGCGGATGAATGCCCTCGCCCGCGTAGTGACTGCATCTTCATCAGCGTCGGGCTGCGTGGGCAGGGCCATTTGTGCGGCACGCAGGATGGAAGTTACGCGATCTGTCATGATCGGGCGTTGCAGCAAAACCCGCTCCGCTTCATCTACCATGGCAGTCAGAACACCGCGGATGCCCAGTTGCGCAACAATAAACTCGAATAGCTGTTGCACGGCACCTGCCAGTGGCGCGGCCTGTTCGCGGCTGGCCTCCGTGGCGGCTGGAAACAACAGATCCAGGTTGCGCGCCAGGGTATCTTGCAGAAAATCACGCGCCTGCGTCGCGCTGAAATCCGGCGCCTCGCTGGCGCCCATGGCGATTGCGAGCATGCGCAGCTGGCTCAGACATTCCAGTGCAGGTAACTGCCCTTCGCCTTGCAGAGAGCCTCGCGTTAGTGCGGGCTGTAGGTGGCCGGGATTTTCCCAATCACTACCCCAGAATAAACCGGCATCATCAAAGCGCGCAGCACAAGGGTATAGCGCTGCCACACCGCCCGGTGCTTTAAGTATTTTTTGTGCCAGGCTGAATAACTTGTTCTGATGCATGGGCTTGGCGAACGACCGGGCGGCCGCCATGGTTTCCAGCGCGTGCTCGAATTGTTCAAATAACGAGGCAGGGACGTCCTGCCCCGCAATATCGGCTTGCTCGCTATTCATATACAGGCGGTTTCACTTTGGTGCTGGTCATCCAGTCAGGTTTTTAGCCGACAACACTAACATGGCCGCTAGTCAGGTATTGCCCGGCTCTGTGTCGGGCACGACATGGGTTACGATTAACTGAACACTGCGCAGGCCCTGGTATTCATTGATATCTAGCCGATAAACCAGACGTACCGGGCGTTCCTGCGGTAATGCCTGCGCGTAATTAAATGCGATGGCTTCGATCACAATCTGGGTATCCACCGGTTGCAGGCGAAGTTTCATGTGTCGCTCGCCGACCAGACGCTGATGCATCACATTGAACAGGCCATCAAAACAGGGTTCCGGAAAGCCCTGGCCCCACGGCCCGGCCCCGCGTAACTGGCTGGCCGCTTCCAGGGTAAATTCCTGGGGCAGCAGTTCGCCGTCGGTGGCAACGATGTTCTCGAGCTGTTCCGGTGAAATGATACGTTCAATCTGGGTGGCAAAGGCCAGACAGAAATCGGAATAGTTTTCTGACTTCAGGCTCAACCCTGCGGCCATCGCGTGGCCGCCAAATTTATCGATCAATCCTGGGGTTTCAGTCGCAATAGCTGCAAATACATCACGAATATGTACTCCGGGGATGGAGCGCGCCGAACCTTTCATAAAATCGCCCTGCGCGGCGGTATTGGCAAATGCCACCACCGGCCGGAAGTGGTGCTCGCGCACCCGGCCTGCAACCAGGCCAACAATACCTTCGTGCCAGTCGCTTTGGTGCAAGCACAGGCCGGCGGGTAGATTACCGGTTAGACGGGTTTCCACTGCCTGCAGGCCGGCCAGTGCTTCATCCTGCATTTCCTGCTGGCGTATACGCCGCTCTTTGTTCAGCGTATCCAGCTGCAGGGCCAAATCCAGCGCGGTCGTTTCGTCTGCAGCCAGCAGGCAATCGATACCCAAACCCATATCCTGCATGCGGCCAGCGGCGTTTAGCCGGGGTGCCAGCCCGAAGCCTATATCGGTCGCGTCCAGCTGGGCACAGTCACGCCCGGCAACTTGCGCCAATGCACGAATACCCGGCCGCGCATAGCCCTGGCGTATGCGCTGCAGGCCTTGCGCCACCAGAATGCGGTTGGTGTGGTCCAGCGGCACAACATCTGCGACGGTGCCAAGCGCGACCAGATCGAGATAATTCGCCATTGACGGCTCAACACGATCTGCGAACCAGCCATCATCGCGCAGGCGGGCGCGCAGTGCGCTGAGCACATAGAAAATTACGCCCACGCCTGCCAGGTTGCCGCTGGGGAATGCGCAACCCGGCTGGTTGGGATTGACTATGGCATCGGCCGCGGGCAGTTTTTCGCCGGGTAAATGATGATCGGTAACTAGTACGCGCAGTCCCTGCGCCCTGGCCGCGGCGACGCCGTCCAGGCTCGAGATGCCGTTATCCACGGTGATGATCAAGTCGGGGTTCTGTGCGCAGGCGAGTGTCACGATTTCCGGGGACAGCCCATAACCGTGTACGAAGCGGTCCGGCACAATGAAACTGACTTTTTCGGCACCGAATCTGCGCAATACGTGAACTGCCAGGGCGGTGGCGCTGGCGCCGTCTGCGTCAAAATCGCCTGCGACAAGTATATGCCAGCGCTGCCTCAGAGCTTGCTGCAACAAGGCTGCGGCTTTATCGATGTCCTTGAGGCTGTGATACGACTTTAACTGGCCAAGTCCAAGCCGCAGTTCATTGGCGTCCGCTAGCGGACGCCGGGCATATATTCGCCGCAACAGGGGCGCTAGGTCAGACGGCCATTCCGGTGCGGGCTTTTGCGCCTCGCGGCGGCGGATTTTTACTGGTGCGGACACCGGGCTAACCCCCGATCAACTAGATATGCTTTCGAATCACCGCGGTAACGGCTTTGAGTTCGGCGGGTATGGTCTGGACCGGATCCCCGCTTTGCTTGATTGCGATATCCGGGTCTTTCAGGCCGTGGCCTGTCAAGGTGCAGACCACGGTGCTGCCCGCGGCAATACGGCCGTTTTTAATGTCGCGCATGGCGCCGGCCAGCGAGGCCGCCGAGGCGGGTTCGCAAAACACGCCCTCGCGTTGGGCCAGTCGTTTTTGCGCGGCCAAAATTTCTTCATCACTGAGTTCATCGAACCAGCCACCAGACTCCTTGTGCACAGTCCAGGCCTGCTTCCAGCTTTGCGGGTGGCCGATGCAAATGGCGGTGGCCACGGTATCAGGATCATCCACCATGGCCTCACGCATGAACGGCGCGCTGCCGTCGGCCTGGTAGCCGACCATCACCGGGCGTGAATCCGTGCTGCTGCCTGCATAGGGGCAACGGCCGTTGCAATGGCTGCAGGCCTGGGTGGGGCTGGCGCCGTCGCGGGCGGCCAGTTCACTATAACCAATCCAGTGCGCCGTGATGTTGCCGGCGTTGCCGACCGGCAAGCAGTGGTAATCGGGCGCCCGGCCCAGGTCTTCAACAATTTCAAAAGCCGCGGTTTTCTGGCCTTGCAGCCGATAGGGATTGATTGAATTGACGATGGTTACCGCTTCGGTTTCCGCGACTTCTTTTACCAGACGCATACCGGCATCAAAGTTACCGCTAATTTGCACAATTTTGGCACCGTGCAGCATCGCCTGGGCGAGCTTGCCGATGGCGATTTTGCCATCAGGAATCAGCACAAATGCAGTAATACCCGCACGCGCGGCGTAGGCAGCCGCCGAGGCGGAAGTATTGCCGGTCGAGGCGCAGATGATGGCCTTGCTGCCCTGCGAAACCGCCTGGGTTACGGCCATGGTCATGCCGCGATCCTTGAATGAGCCGGTGGGATTCAGGCCCTCATACTTCACGTATAGCTCACCTTCGAAGCCGATGTCGTTGGGTATGTTGTGCAGGCGGATTAACGGCGTCGCGCCCTCACCCAGGCTGATAACGCGGGCGTCATCGGCCAGGGGCAGGCGGTCGCGGTATCGTTCAATAAGACCTGTGTAACGGTTACTCATTTCATTGGTTCCATTTTTTTAACCAGAGAGAAACAGGGAAACAGAGAACCTTCAATAAAAATCCTGCCAGCAGAATCATTAGTTCAATTAACCAACTTTCCTCTGTTTCTCTAGTTTCTCTGTGGTTAGTTTAAGACTTTAATCTTCGAATTCGGCCACACGCATATGCACTATGCCTGGGCGTGTAAACGGTAATTTCCGTATGTGCTCGAGCGATTCCATTAGCCGCTTTTCCAGCACCGGTTTGGTCACAATAATAATCAGCGCGTCGTCGCCGTCGGTTTCCGGGTCTTTTTGCAGTATAGCTTCGATGCTGATTTCCAGGTCCGCCAACAAGCCGGTGATCTTGGCCATAACGCCCGGCGAATCGCCCACCTGAATCCGGAAATAATGGCCGCATTCAAAGTCACCCGATTCCAGAATCGGGGCTTCGGATATCTGGTCGGGCTGGAAGGCCAGATGCGGCACGCGGCCGGAGGGGTCAACGCTCAGAATACGCACGGTGTCGATCAAATCGGCAACCACAGCGGAGGCTGTTGGCCCCGCGCCGGCGCCAGCGCCGTAATATACGGTTGACCCTACGGCATCGCCGTATACCATGACCGCATTCTTCTCGCCTTCCACGCTGGCCAGCAAGGCGGTATCCGATACCAGGGTCGGGTGCACGCGCAGTTCTATGCCTTCGCCCTGGCGTTTGGCAATGCCGAGATGCTTGATGCGGTAGCCCAGTTCCTCGCAGTAGGCGATGTCGTCGGCGTGCACCTTGCTTATGCCCTGGGTGTAAATTTTGTCGAATGACAACGGGATGCCAAACGCGATACTCGCGAGAATGGCCAGCTTGTGCGCAGCGTCGATACCTTCCACGTCAAACGTGGGATCGGCCTCGGCATAGCCCAGTTCCTGCGCCTCGGCCAAGGCCTCCGCAAAATCCTTGCCCTCGAATTTCATCTGACTCAGTATGAAGTTGCCGGTGCCGTTGATAATGCCGGCCAGCCATTCGATGGTATTGGCAGCCAGACCCTCGCGGATGGCTTTGATGATCGGAATTCCGCCGGCCACGGCAGCCTCGAAGCTTACAACCACCCCCTGCTTGTCTGCAGCAGCAAATATTTCGTTGCCGTGTAGCGCGATCAGATGTTTGTTCGCCGTTACAACATGCTTGCCGTTTCGGATGGCGGCCATCACCAGATCAAAGGCCGTGGTGTCGCCCCCGATCAGTTCAAGTACCACCTGAATGTCCGGATCGTTGACCACGGCCATCGGGTCATCAGTGATTTTTATATCGCCGATATCA
Organism: Salinisphaeraceae bacterium; assembly: GCA_041688215.1. Taxonomy (GTDB): domain Bacteria; phylum Pseudomonadota; class Gammaproteobacteria; order Nevskiales; family Salinisphaeraceae; genus JBDNIO01. Next base: position 8,416 of record JBDNIO010000004.1, read on the forward strand.
CAGGCGCGGACCTTGTCCAGGTCGCGCACCGCGGCGTGGGTCACCTTAACCTTGCGGCCGGCACGACGCTCGATTTCCCTTGCATTTTTCAGCAGTAAATTAACGCTGCCGGCACCTACGGTGCCCAGGCCTAAAAGTCCGACGTTTACGGGTTGCACAGATAGTCTCCACTCATAGTCATAGTCATTGTCACAGAGGCGCAGCGCTCCAGCTTGATTTGAAACTCCAGAATTATTCGATAACCGAATCGCGGCGCAGCATGCGCTTCATGTTGCGCAGGGCCTGACGTATGCGTTGTTCGTTTTCGATCAGGCCGATGCGCACATGGTCGTCGCCATAATCGCCGAATCCGACACCGGGGGACACCGCCACCTGGGCGTCTCGCAGCAACAGTTTCGAGAATTCCAGCGACCCCATGTGCCGATAGGCCTCTGGAATCGGCGCCCAGACAAACATGGTGGCCTTGGGTTTTTCCACCGCCCAGCCCATATCGTTAAGGCCGTCGCAAAATACATCGCGGCGTTTCTGGTAAAGATTGCGTATCTCGCTAACACAATCCTGCGGACCATTGAGCGCGGCGATGGAAGCCACCTGGATCGGAGTAAACATGCCGTAATCCAGATAGGATTTCAGTTTCGCCAGTGCGCCGATCAGGGTGGCGTTGCCACACAGGAAACCAATACGCCAGCCCGGCATGTTATAGCTCTTGGAAAGGGAAAACGACTCCACCGCAACATCTTTTGCACCCGGCACCTGCAGAATGGAGGGCGCCTCGTAGCCGTCGAAACACAAATCCGTATACGCCAGATCCTGCACGATCCAGAAGTCGTATTCCTGCGCCATGGCCACGCATTTTTCGAAAAATTCCAGTTCCACGCACTGCGAGGTTGGGTTACAGGGGAAATTCAGCAGCATCATTTTCGGACGTGGCCAGGATTCCTTGATGGCCTTTTCCAGCTCGCCGAAAAAATCCGAATCCGGCAGCAGGCGCACATGGCGCACATCCGCGCCCGCGATGACCGCCCCGTAAGGATGAATGGGATACGCGGGATTGGGCACCAGCACCTGGTCACCGCGCTCCAGCGTGGCCAGCATCAAATGCGCCAGCCCCTCCTTGGAGCCAATGGTGACTATGGCTTCGCTGTCGGGGTCCAGATCTACGTCGTAGCGACGCTTGTACCAGTCACAAATGGCCAGTCGCAAACGCGGAATGCCCTTGGAGACCGAATAGCGATGCGTGTCCTCGCGGCGCGCGGCTTCAACCAGCTTTTCGACCACGTGTTTGGGTGGCGGCTGGTCCGGGTTGCCCATGCCAAAATCGATAATATCCTCCCCACACTCGCGCGCCTCGCGTTTCAGCTCGTTGACGATGCTGAAAACGTAGGGCGGAAGCCTTTCTATACGTGGGAAACTGGTCTTGCCCGAGGTCACTGGATTGCGCCCCTGTGATGTTAAAAATGAATGCGTCAGAGCCAGATCAGAGGGTCACGACGCGGTGCGATGCAAACAATCCGGTGCATTTTGCCAGAATCGAGTCTTGTCAGCTATAGCTGAACATGGCCAGATGTGTACAAGTTCCTAGCGGCGCGGCAACAAACGCTGCGGATCAACCGGCTGGCCGTCCTGGCGCAACTCGAAATGCAGCATGTTTTCGTTGCGTGGGCCCACACCCATTTCCGCGATTTTCTGGCCCGCGTTTACACTATCGCCCTGCGCTACCAGAACTTTGCGATTGAATCCGTAAGCGGTGAGAAAACGCTCATCGTGTTTTATGATGACCAGCTTGCCGTAGCCCTTGAGGCCGGCGCCACTGTATACCACGCGACCGGATTCTGCCGCGACAATGTCTGCGCCCAGCGACCCACCGATATCAATACCGTGACGCGGTTGGGTTTGCTCATAAGTCCGGAGAATGGCACCGGAGGTCGGCCAGCGCCAGTTCTTGCTTTTATCCTCAACAATCGGGGGGGGCCGCGTGGGCGCCGGTTTGTCGACAGCAGCCTTGCGGGGTTTCGGGGCGGCACTGCGCGCTGGCGGAGGTGCCTTGGCTGATTTTGCACTGGGCTTCGAATTGCCGCGATCGGAGTATGCAATGGCCGGATAGCGGTCCAGGGACAAGACCTGACCCGGGGAAATCGTATAAGGCGATTGAATGTTGTTCCAGCGCGCGACTTCCCGCCAATTCAGATCATAGCTCTTGGCCACGGAATACAGGGTGTCGCCGCGCCTCACGGTGTACTGGTCGTGACGCGTAATCGCGCTCAGGCTGCAACCCGCAAGCAACACACCCAGAAAGATAATCCAGGCCAGTGGCCGCACTACAGCAGATAGTACGCCGCGCCGGCAAGCATGATGACTGCGACCAAAGCCCATCCCATTACATCGATGTATTTAAGCATCCGTTGTTCAAAAACCGGGCCCGCCCAGCGTACCAGTCCGGCGACCAGAAAAAAGCGCGCGCCCCGGCCTATCGCCGATGCGGCTACGAAAGGCAGCAGCAACATGCTGCCGGCCCCGGCGGCAATTGTGAATACTTTATACGGGATTGGCGAAAAACCTGCCAACAGAATCGCCCATAACCCCCAATCCGCAAACCACTCCTGCACCGCCAGATACTCTTCCCAATGGCCCAGGGCCTGCAGCCACGGTTGTACCCAGCCGATTGCACACACACCGATAAAGTAGCCTGCAACGCCGCCGGCCACTGAAGCGGCCGTGGTAATCGCTGCCAGTTTCCAGGCTTGCGCACGCCGGGCCAGCACCATCGGCACCAGCATCACATCCGGCGGGATGGGAAAGAATGAGGATTCTGCAAAACTCAATGCGGCCAGATACCATTGCGCATGTCGATGCCTGGCACCGCGCAAGACTGCGTCGTATAAACGCCGCCAGAGACTAGCCATGCGCGCTATCGGCAATCAGCGGGACAAAACTTACCGCATCCAGCGTTTGTTGTTCATAGCTATCGCCGCGCCGGGTAACTACCATAACGCGCTGCTCCCCGCTGGGCCCAATCGGAGCTACCATGCGCGCGCCCTCTTTTAGCTGGCTCACCAGCTCTTGCGGAATGGCTTCGGCACCGGCGCTGACCATGATGCCGTCAAACGGCGCATAATCCGGCAGGCCCATGACGCCGTCCGCTAGGCGCAGGCGCACATTGTAATACCCCTGCTCTTTCAAACATAAACGCGCACGTTTATACAACGGCTCGATGCGTTCTACCGCGTATACCGTGCGCACTAGTTTCGCCAGAACTGCCGCCTGATAACCACTGCCGGCCCCGACTTCCAGTACCGTGTCCAGCGAATCTTCGCCCATCAGCAGCGCCGTCATATGCGCCACCACAAAGGGCTGCGAGATGGTCTGGGAATAACCAATCGGCAGCGCGGTGTCGTCATAGGCGCGGCTGGCCATGGCCTCGTCTACAAAACGGTGGCGCTGTACGCGCTCCATCGCTTCCAATACTTGCTTATTGGCAACACCATTATTGCGCAGGCGTTGCACCAGTCGTTTGCGGCTGCGTTCGGAGGCCATACCCATGCCAAGCGCGTGCGAATGTAATTCCTGATGCATTTTCGCTTCAGAGCCCCCGGACCCAGCCGGCAATCTGCTCAATTGCGCCGTGCCGGGTGACGTCAGTCTGGATCGGGGTGATAGACACTCTATGCGCAGCGATGGCATGAAAATCCGTACCCGGGCCTGCATCGGCCTCGGCCCCGGCAGGGCCAATCCAGTAGATTTCGCGACCCCGCGGGTCACGGTCTTTTACCACACGTTCCGCCCGATGACGGTAACCCAGACGCGTGGCCTCAAAACCCTGTAAGTCTGCCCAGGCAACATCGGGCACGTTGACATTCAGGATGGTATTGGCCGGCAGGGGATCGCGCTGGATAAGTTCAATCATGGCCACAGCGACACGCGCCGCGGTTTCGTAATTCCGCAAGTCCTCGCCCGCCAGCGATACCGCAATCGCAGGCAAGCCCAGCGAGCGGCCTTCGGTGGCGGCGGCTACGGTGCCTGAATACAGTACATCGTCGCCCAGATTGGCGCCGGCGTTGATACCGGAGACAACCATATCGGGTTCGGTATCAAAAAAACCGGTTATAGCAAGATGCACGCAATCGGTGGGCGTACCATCCACACTGTACAGGCCGGGCTCTTCCTTGCGCACCCGCAGCGGGCGCTCCAGGGTAAGGGAGTTACTCGCTCCGCTGCGGTTCCGGTCTGGTGCCACCACCACCGCATTGTCGTAGCTTTGCAATACCGCGGCGCGCAGGGCGGCGAGGCCGGATGCGCGCCAGCCGTCATCATTACTCAACAGGATTAACATCAGGTGCGCATTCAAGTAGCTGATTATGATTATAAATTTAAAACATTGCAGAATCACTGCAGAGCCCGTATCTTACCTTATCCTGGCCTTTACAGCGTAACTCTTGCAGTTTATAAAACCGTGGCTAACCGAGATCAAGACAAGCCAAGCACCCATGAAGCCGAACTTTTCAGGCGCGAGGTCGCCGGCGCGCAACCGGTAAAAACCAACCAGCGGCGCAAACCCGAACGCAGGCTACCGTCTGCCCGACCACGCTCGCGTGAAGCCGATGACCTGGCCGTGATGACCGAACTGTTACGCGACGGTCCGGAAGACCTCAAGGTGGAAAGTGGTGACGAAATCAGCCACCGCCAACCCGGGGTGCAACTCAGCGTAATGCGGCGCCTGCGCCGCGGCCATTATCGCTGCCAGGCGGAACTGGATTTGCACGGGCAGGTAGTCAGCGCCGCGCGCACGGCGGTCGTGATGTTTCTCAAAGAAGCCCAGGCCATGGATTACCGGTGCGTGCGCATCGTGCACGGTAAAGGCCTGCGCTCCGGGCATCGCGGAGCGGTAATAAAAACCAAACTGGCGCACTGGTTACGCCAACGTGAAGATGTGCTTGCATACACCTCGGCGCGACAAGTCGACGGCGGCACCGGGGCTGTATATGTGCTGTTGCGGCGCCAGACCAAATAAAACGACCCGCATTATCCGAAAAATAATGCGGGTCTGTTATTAGGTGCAGTTATTTAAACGCGAACCGGCTGATGCTACGCGGATTAAAGTAGTTTCTCGGGTTTTCAATTTCATCGTCGATCTGGGTGTACTCGTCGTCTTCGTTGCTTAACGCCAGGGTTATATAACGACTGTTCTGAAGGTCATAAATCGTGTGGGCAACAATCGCCTGGGTCACATAATACTTGGGATCGAAGACTTGGATTTGGTGCCCCTCTTGTACCCGCCAGAGTTCGCCACGTCGATCGTAGTTATCTACCAGTGCAATCTGCCAGGAGTCTTCATCCACATAAAAAGTGCGCTCCTGAAACAAGTGGCTGGTGCCCTCGCGAATGCTGGCTTCTACAATCCAGACCCGGTGCTTTTCATAGCGCGTGAGGTCCATATTTATATGGCGGGGCTTGATGATGTCGGTGTATTTTAATTCCGGGCTGTGGATGCGATAAGCGTTATAGGGAATGTATATCTCTTTCTTGCCCACCAGTTTCCAGCTATAACGATCCATGGCGCCGTTAAACATGTCGAGCTGGTCGTTCGTACGCAGGCCATCGGAAGCGGTGGCGGGGTTGTCATAGCCCACGTTTGGCGCGCGCCGCACCCTGCGCGAGCCAGAGTTATACAGCCAGGCGCGTCGGGTTTCCTCTACCTGGTTCATGGTTTCGTGCACTAACAGTATGGTTCCGGCCAGGCGTGCCGGTTCACGTATGATCTGTAAAAAATTCAATTTAAATTTCACCCAACGGGGTATGAAACCCCATCGCGCCGACCCCGCGGCAAGCCACGGGAAATTTTTGGGATTAAAACTGTCCACATGCCCACGCGCTTGCGATTCGGAAACTGCATCCTGGCGCTGCAATCGGGTGACCATTAACTGACCGGCCGTACTCACAAAGCCCTGCGCAGAGACATAGTCCCCTGGCGATAGATCGCCTATACGAAAGGTACGCAAATTTTCGTCCAGGTACTGCGTCGTCGGCTGTACCTGGGCATCCACACCGAGCAGGCTGAATCCGTTCGCGAAAACGCTATCCACGACCGCGTCAAAGCGAATGCTTGCCGGGGGGCGCTCGGCCAGACTCTCGGCCACAACCACGCCCGAGCGCAGTTCGCCTTCCACTTCCACCCGTACGCCGTTGCCCGGCGCAAGGCCTGACATATCAGCGCGCGTGGCATTGGCGGCGTTTACCGGCTGGCCGTTGAGGGTGAAGTCACCCAGGCCGTTGAAATCGGTAATGATCGAATCGATCTCGACGCGCACAATCTGGCCCAGCGTGCTGACCGTGCCGACGCCATTTTGCAAATCCAGGGCTTGTATCGGGCCATCGACCACGCGCACAAATTCGATTCGTTCGGCCACGGCGCGGCCATCGGCGTCGATAAATCCCTCGTAGGTAACCTGATCCCCTACTCTTAACCGAGCCTCGCTTACGCGGCGGCCGTTGAAAATAATTGGCTATGTCACCGAACTATATGGATCGTCATTCCCGCGAACGCGGAAATCTATATTTCGCGGCACTTTCACTGGATTCCCGCTTTCGCGGGAATGACGTCACAGATCAATAACTTATAGAAAATCACTATTCTTTGGTGACATAGCCAAATAATTTCTGCATTTTCGGTATCGAATTCGCGGCCATTGATGAACACGCTGCCAAAGCCGGAGGTAACGCCGGTGCCTTTGATACCTGCTACAAATATCACTCACGCCATTACAGGCAATGAGTGCGAGGCTTAGCACAGTGCCTGCCAGGCCTCTAGTCAGCGCAGGTTTATTGTATTTCATGATGGATCGCTCCCGGACTGCGGCTCGTCCTGAAATAAGTAGACCCCCACGCCCAGGCGCATACGCTCCCCCTCTTCCTGCTCAGACAACTCGTGCGCCGCCAGCCAGTCATCCAGCGATTCCAGAAACTGCTTGGCCTGTTCGTTGGTGATGCGACGGAACAAGGGCGCCATTTTGGCGTCGATCCGGGTGTTGAACGCTACGCGCTGGAAGTAGGCGCGCTCCCCTGCATTGCGTGAGTGGTTGTGATCAATGGTGGCGAGCAGGTCGTGTACCGCTGAACCGAGCATGCGTATGCCTTCCGGGTCGCCGGAATCAGGCACATAGGACCGGCTTAACAATTGAATTTTGTTCTTGCCCACGCGTTTAACGGCGTTCACGCGCTCCAGCTCTGCGAGCATGGCGCTGGTGGGCATATCGCCACTATAACGACGCACCAGTGCCGGAAAGCCGTTTTGCTCGTCCTTGGCGTCAAGCGCGCGCGGCTCACCTTCCTCGTTGGTAAAGTCCGGGTCCTGAAACCAGCCTGAGAGCACGCGCGTGGCGCGGTGCGCGCCGCCCCAATCCTGTCTGGCATGCGGTTCGGCTGTCTCGTCGCGCAAGCGGCGCACTTCCTTGCGCGTCAGACCCGTCAGTATGGCGACACGCGAATCGGTGGGGCGCTTGCCATCAGGCGTGAATTCATCGCGCGCGACTTGTGCGTAAACGCTACGAGCCACCTCGGCAAAATCATCAAACGCAATACCGTTACGTAACAGCAGCCGCACCAGCGGCCGCAATAAATGCTGGCTGGCGGACGCAATAGCTTGTTTAATATTGGTCTTCACGTGGGAAGCATCCCATCAATGCGAATTTTCCTATCAGTAGCCGGGTATTGTATTGCCGCTGATCGGCTATTTCCGCAACCACGCGTCGAGCACCGATGCTATCTGGGTTGCATCCTGATAGCCATGCGCCAACATGCGCGTATTTTCCCCGGTCTGGTACAGCAGCGTCGGAAATCCATCAATACCAAATTCCAGCCGTCGGGCCAGGTCATTCTGTGTTTGCATGCGCATTGCCTGACTCTGCATTTGCGTCAGAAAAGCCTGCGTGTCAACGCCTGTGGCAGAACTGGCGATACCAGCCAGAACCTGGGCGTCGGTAACATCCTCGTGCTGCAGATAAAACGCCGCCTGAATCGCCGCCAGGTAATCGAACACCTGCTCAGGGCGCTGATGCCGCATGCTCACCAGCGCGCGGCAGGAAGGTTCGGTGTCATAGGCAAAGCCTGCAGCAGGTTCGAAATTTACATTAAATTCCTGCCCGGTTTTATCCATCACCGTTTGCCAGTATTTGCCCAGCCCGGCACTTTGCTGCGCAGATAAAGCCGCACTGCCGCTGCGCAGTACACCGGCAATTATCTCGAATTCAACTTTGCCGGCATAGCGATGCCGGAGCTTATGCACCTCCGGCGAGAAAGCCCAGCACCAGGAACACATGGGGTCGGTGATGTAAATAATGCGGGATTGTGGCTGCATTTCACTGGCCTTGGGGAAGGCGGGGGGCGGTACTCATGTATTGATGAATTCGCGCAACAAGCTGGTTGCGAAGGCGCCGCTGGGCAGGGCGAATGCCAATACCAGGGTATCGGCTTGCGACCAGGACCAGCTGAGATCCTGCGGGCGCACGCGCAAGGCCCGGCGCGCCTGTTTTACGCCGAAACGCTGCAGGCCGTCCAATAACTCGGGGTGCTGCATGCAAATACTTTCTTCCAGCGCCAGGGCTTTATCGCTGCTCAAGGGCTTGCCCGTGCCCGGCAAGGGGCCGCTGGGGTGAATGTCAAAAGCCTGCAGACGTGTCTCCAATACCTGTCGTTCTTCAGATTCTGTCGGCATGGGAAATACACTGTGGCTGGCATCCAGCATAACGGCCTCGCCCGGCAATAACTGATTCCAGGAACCGGCCCGCACCCGTTCACTGAGAACGGCGTTGAACAGCATTGAACGCGTTGCAGACAAGGCCATGCTGCGTGCCGTGCGTTTCAGACGCGCGCCTTTGAACAGGCGCCTTGCGGCTTCAAGATTGCGGCCATTGGAAAAACGCTGCTCGCCGAAATAGTTCGGCATGCCCTGATCGCGCAACCGGACCAGGGCCGACTCGATTGCGTCGCGCTCACCCCTGACTTCATGCAGGGTCAGAACAAACGCATTGCCCTGATGGGTGCCGCGCCGCAGCTTGCGGCTGTGACGCTTGCAGTGTAGCCATTCCACGCCGGGAATGGCCGGCAAATCGTCGCCGCTATTGGGTGTCGGCACCGAAAACCACTGCCGGGTTACGGCATGTTTGTCCTTGAGGCCGGAATAGCCCACATCCCGAACTTGCAGACCGAAGTGATCGGCCAGAAATCTGGCGATTTGCGGGCTGGTGTATCGGGTTTTCTCGACCTCGATCCAGAGGTGTTCGCCCTCGCCCGTGTGTTCCACGTCGAGCTGCTCGGTAACACGGAAGTCCCCGGGGCTACGTCGTATCAGGCCGGTCGTCACAGGCGCAGCGCCCTGTACGTATGCAAGCGCATCCACCGGGGCGGTCTTAGAATGGGTCGCAGGTATCGAAACCACAGTTATTCCTGCGGTTCGACGACAAGGTAGAAATCTTCATCCTTGCGCACCATACCCAGATCCGCACGCGCACGGCCCTCCATGGCGGCGCTGCCTTCTTTCAGATCAGAAATTTCTGCTTCGAGATTGTTATTGCGGGTGGCGAAGGTCTGATTCTGTTCACGCACCTCGGATATTTCATTTTGCAGACGATGTATTTCCGAGTAACCGCCGTCAGCAATCCACAGCCGGTATTGCAATCCGGCAAATATCAAACACAGACCTATGAACGCAATGCGATACATTTCCAGAGTGTAACGCAAGCCCATCGCCGCTTGCACCTGTTCTTACGCAAACGGATCAGACCGGAAATGCGTCACGGCCAGGGTATTGCGCACGATCACCCAACTGGGCCTCGATACGCAACAGTCGGTTGTATTTGGCGATGCGGTCAGAACGCGACATGGAGCCGGTCTTGATTTGCGTGGCCGTGGTGGCCACCGCCAGATCCGCGATGGTGCTGTCTTCGGTCTCGCCGGAGCGATGCGAAACCACCGCGGCGTAGTCCGAGCGCGTTGCCAGATCAATGGCGCGCAGGGTTTCGGTGAGGGTGCCGATCTGATTGGGCTTGATCAGAATCGCGTTGGCCACGCCGGCCTCGATGCCCTTTTGCAGGATGCGGGTATTGGTAACAAAGAGATCATCGCCCACCAGTTGTACTTTGCTGCCCAGGCGTTCGGTTAACAGGCGCCAGCCGTCCCAGTCGGCCTCGTCCATCCCGTCTTCTATGGTAAGAATCGGATAGTTGTCTACCAGCTCGGCCAGATAATCTACAAAGCCGGCCGAATCAAAACTTTTGCCCTCGGATTCCAGTAGATACTTGCCATCGCTGTGGAACTCGGTGCTGGCCACATCCAGCCCCAGCCAGACATTTTCGCCCGGCTTGTAACCGGCGGCCTCAATGGCCTGCACCAGCGTGTCGAGCGCGGCGGCGTTGGAGGGCAGATCGGGCGCGAAGCCGCCCTCGTCGCCCACCGCTGTATTCAGGCCCTGGTCTTTCAGGATTTTCTTCAGATGCTGAAAAATCTCGGCGCCGCAACGGATAGCCTCGGAAAACGTGGGCGCACCGGTGGGCAGAATCATGAATTCCTGCACATCGACGTTGTTATCGGCGTGCGCGCCGCCGTTGATCACATTCATCATGGGCACCGGCAATACGCGCGCGCTGTCGCCTGCCAGATGCGCATACAGCAGCTCATTGGCGTCGGCCGCGGCGGCGTGGGCCGTGGCCAGCGAAACACCGAGGATAGCGTTTGCGCCCAGGCGGGACTTGTTCTCCGTGCCGTCCAGATCGATCATCTTCTGGTCTATGCCGGCCTGGTCGTCTGTATCCAGGCCTTTCAACTTACGCGCCAGTTCACCGTTGATGTTGGCGATGGCTTTGGTAACGCCCTTGCCGCCATAGCGCTTGGCGTCCCCATCGCGCAATTCCACCGCTTCCAGACTGCCGGTGGACGCACCCGATGGGACCATGGCGTTGCCCACCGCCCCCGATTCCAGCACAACCTGCGCCGCAACGGTGGGGTTGCCGCGTGAATCGATAATCTGCAACCCGGTGATTGATTTAATTTTTGACATTAAGTAGCTATCCCAATAATTTGTTTATGCTAAATATTTAACTCTAGGTAAGGTTGCGACTTGACGGTGCGGTCAAGCACAGACAGCATTTCAAGCAAGGCACGAATTTTTGCCAGAGGCAGAGAATTCGGGCCATCACAAAGCGCCTCATCCGGGCGCGGATGCGTCTCCATGAATAGTCCGGATACCCCCGCCGCGACTGCCGCCCGCGCCAGTACCGCAATGTGCTCACGCTGACCGCCGGAAGACCCGCCTTGGCCACCGGGCAACTGCACCGAATGGGTGGCGTCAAACACCACCGGGCAACCGGTATTGCGCATGACGGCAAGGCCGCGCATATCCACCACCAGATTGTTGTATCCAAAGGAAGACCCGCGCTCGCACACCATGGTCTGCGTGCTGCCTGCCGCTTGCGCCTTGGCCACGACCTGCGACATTTCCCAGGGCGAGAGAAACTGGCCTTTCTTGATGTTTAGCGGCCGCCCGGCGCGCGCGGCCGCTTCGATTAAATCCGTTTGCCGGCACAAAAAAGCCGGGGTTTGCAGCACATCTGCGACCGCCGCGACGTCACTGATATGCTCGATTTCGTGAATATCGGTGAGCACCGGCACCCCGACCTGGGCGCGGACCGCGTCCAGCATTTGCAAGCCTGCGTCGATGCCGGGGCCGCGATAACTGGTGTGCGAGGTGCGATTGGCCTTGTCGAAAGAGCCCTTGAATATGTAAAGAATATTCAGCTCACGCGCGATTTCGGCCACATGGCCGGCCACTTCCACGCACATGTCCAGTGATTCCAGGCTATCCGGGCCTGCGATCAGAAACAGTGGCTGGTCGGGGCCGACATCAACGTTGCATAATTTCATGCGTTGATTAATTAACTCCTGGCCTGATCGTGCGTTCTGGCGGCTTTAATAAAGCCGATAAACAGGGGATGCCCGGTGCGCGGCGTAGAGGTAAATTCGGGATGAAACTGGCAGCCGATAAACCAGGGGTGGTCGGGCAGTTCGACTATCTCAACCAGGTTGTCGTCCACCGAAAAGCCGGCAACCAGTAAGCCCTTGTCTGCCAGTACGTCGCGATAGTGGTTATTGAATTCGTAGCGATGGCGATGGCGTTCCAGTACTTCATCAGTGTTGTACAGCGATGCGGAACGGCTTCCCGGCACCAGCCGGCAGCACTGCTCGCCCAGGCGCATGCTGCCGCCGAGGTTAGACGCGGCGCTGCGTTTTTGCACATCGCCTTCTGGGTTATGCCATTCGGTAACGAGCGCAATCACCGGATGCGGGGTTTCGCTTACAAATTCCGTGCTATGCGCAGCCTCCAAACCTGCCACGTTACGCGCGAAATCAATCGCTGCCACCTGCATGCCCAGGCAGATGCCAAGGTAGGGAATATTGTTTTCGCGCGCATACCGCGCGGCGGCGATCTTGCCTTCGATACCGCGTTTGCCAAAGCCGCCGGGCACCAGAATAGCATCCACATTTGCAAGCACGGCAGCGCCTTCGCGCTCGACTACTGCCGAATCTATATAGACAATTTGTACCCGGGTTTGCGTGTGCAGGCCCGCGTGCGTCAGGGCTTCGTTTACTGATTTATAGGCATCCGCAAGGTCCACGTACTTGCCCACCATGGCCACCCGGACGTCTACATCCTGCTTGGCACGCGCGTCCACCACCTCGTTCCACGCGGATAAATCCGCCACTGGCAGGTTTAGTGCGAAGTGGTCAACGATTAGCTGGTCTAATTTCTGTTCCTGCAGCAGCCCCGGAATCTTGTAGATGTCGTCGACATCCCGGCCGGTTATCACGCCGGCGTCATGTACATTGGTAAACAGTGAAATCTTGCGGCGCTCGCTTTCAGGCAGCGGCCGGTCGGTGCGGCACAGCAGGATATCCGGCTGGATGCCGATGGACCGCAGCTCCTTTACCGAATGCTGGGTGGGTTTGGTTTTCATCTCGCCGCTGGAGGGAATGTACGGCACCAGGGTGAGGTGCAGAAAGGCGACGCGCTGTCGCCCAAGCTCTACCCCCAGTTGCCGTATGGCCTCGAGAAAAGGCAGGCTTTCGATATCGCCCACGGTGCCGCCGATTTCCACCAGGCAAATATCCGCCCCTTCGCCGCCCTGAAGAATGCAACGCTTTATCTCGTCGGTAATATGGGGGATAACCTGAACCGTACCGCCAAGATAATCGCCCCGACGTTCCTTGTTTATAACGGTGTTATAAATTTGTCCGGTCGTGAAGTTGGACAGATGCGAAGTTCGGGTTTTAAGAAAGCGCTCGTAGTGGCCCAGATCCAAATCGGTTTCCGCCCCGTCGCGGGTGACATACACCTCGCCATGCTGAAACGGGCTCATGGTGCCGGCGTCCACATTTATATAAGGATCGAGCTTGATCATCGCAATTTCGATGCCGCGTGATTCCAGCAAGGTGCCGAGCGACGCCGTTGCAATGCCCTTGCCCAGGGAGGACACGACCCCGCCGGTTACAAAGACAAATTTTGTTTCCCCATGAATGGGCGCCTGTGTCATCTGGTATCCGATTTATCTGAAGGGTGGTCAAAAAATGCTGGCTGGCGGCAAGGCCGCAATGCTAGCTGAAAGCTTGGTCTGCGACAACGCTCGCAAGCCCGGCACCAGGCGGCGCGCCTTGCCACTGCAGGCAGGGGCGCGATGTATCGGTGTCAGAGAAAAACTGATCACTTTGCCAAAAGTCCGCGACCGCGATAATTTTATCGCCATAAAAGACCAGCGGCAGCCTGGCGCGCACCCAGTCGGGTATTTTTGCCACCTGCAAAACCTGCTTCAGGCGCGTGTGATGACTGCGGCCATTGAGTTGCAGCCGCTCGCCGCCCTGTCTGAAACGCACGGAAAGCGAGCCTGTACTGATCGCGGCACGCACCTCAAGCCGGCCACAATCTGGCGGTAATTGCAGCGGCTTGCAGCCGTCCCAACTCAACTCGCAGTCGCCCGGAGGCGGCGCCAGTGCCGACATGGCAAACAACCACTGTTGATAACGGCGCAGTTCACAATTTGCCCACGAAACCACCGGATGTGCCGCATGTTGATGTGTTTCCAATAGCTCACGCACCGCCTGCATATGCCGGTGATCGGGCGCGGGCAGTTGCAACTGACGTAGCCAGTAGCGGATTAAGTTATCCTGGCGCGGGGCGGACAGGATCATCAACTTATTGATAGACAAGCACTTCTCAACCGGCCCCTGGCAAAGCGCCGAATCCATCGCGGCCAGCTCATCGGTTAGCCTGGTAGCATCGGCACACCAGGCGGCGGCGCGCGACAAACGCTGCTCAAACCCCGGCCAATATTGGTCCAGTGCGGGGCTGATACGCTGGCGCAGAAACGCCCTGGCCAGTTTGAGGTCCGCATTGCTGGGGTCCTCCACCCATTGCAGAGCGTGCTGTTGGGCGTATTCCTGCAAATCTTGCCGGGAAATCTTTAACAGCGGTCGGGCAATTCTGCCGGCAGCAAATTCTGCCACCGCAGGCATGCCTGCCAGGCCGTGTATACCTGCGCCCCGCAGCGCCTGTAACAGAAATGTTTCCGCCTGATCCCGGGCATGCTGGGCGGTTAGCAGCACATCGCCTGGCTGCATGATTTCTGCCATGGCTGCATAGCGCGCGTCGCGGGCACTGGCTTCAGGGCCGCCGCCGCAAATATCGGGAACAACTGCGCAAACCTGCAGCGGCACCTGCCATTGTGCGCACCAGTATTCACAGTGTTGCTGCCAGGCATCGGCTTGCGCCTGCATGCCATGATTTACATGTACCGCGGTGACTTGCGCATCATTACGCAGTAAATGCAAAAGCACCGTGGAATCCAGGCCGCCACTGTAGGCAATACGGGTGTGGCCACCGTGCGTGTCCGGCAACGCCGCACGCACCTGCTGTTCCAGTGACACGGGCGATTCAGGTCTTGTAGTCCCCATAGCGCATCAGGCGGTCATAACGCTGGGCGATCAGTTCGTCGGGGGAACTGGCGGTAAAGCGGTCGAGGTTACTCAGCATGCGTTCGCTCAGGGTTTTCATGATGGTTTGATAATCCCGATGTGCGCCGCCCAGGGGTTCGGGGATGATTTCGTCGACCAGGCCGAGGGTATGCAGATTCTCGGCGGTGACCTTCATCGCCTCGGCCGCGGCGCGTGACTGATCCGCGCTTTTCCACAGGATCGAGGCGCAGCCTTCGGGGGAAATTACCGAATAAATACTGTGCTGAAGCATCGCGATATGGTCGCCCACGCCTATTGCCAGTGCCCCGCCGGAGCCGCCTTCGCCGATTACGGTGCAGATGATCGGTGTGCGCAGGCGTGCCATTTCAAACAAGTTGCGCGCGATGGCCTCGCTTTGATTGCGCTCTTCCGCGCCAATACCGGGATAAGCGCCCGGCGTATCGATTAGCGGGAACAACGGCAGTTTATAACGCTCGGCCATCTGCATCAGACGCAGCGCCTTGCGGTAGCCTTCGGGTTTGGGCATGCCGAAATTGCGGTAGACTTTTTCCTTGGTGTCGCGGCCTTTCTGCTGGCCGATGACCATCACTGGACGACCATCGAGCCGCGCCGGGCCACCCACTATGGCCGGATCATCCGCGAAATGGCGATCGCCGTGCAGCTCCTCGAAATCAGTAAACACGCCTTCGATGTAATCCATCGTATACGGGCGTTGCGGGTGGCGCGCAAGCTGCACCACCTGCCAGCTGGTCAGCTTGGCAAATATTTCCTGGGTAAGACCACGGCTTTTGGCTTCCAGACGGCCAATTTCTTCGCTCAGATTGACTTCGCTGCCATCGGCCACAAAACGCAATTCTTCTATTTTCTGCGTCAATTCCGCGATCGGCTGTTCGAAGTCGAGATAATCCAGTTTCTTTTTTTTCATATATTAAAATCGCGGGCTAAGGCACGGGCGCTGATTCGATACTGCGACGATAATGTACCGCTACCGCTTCGTCGCCAAACAGGCCTTTCAGATCATCCAGCAAGCCGGCGCAGGCGCGTACACGATGTTGCTCCAGGGTCATGGTAGCGCGTGCGCTCGGGTTACTGTAACGCAATATTATGGAACACCCCGATTGAGCCTGCTCGTCGCTACGGTATCGCTCCAGGCAACCGGCCAGTCTGTCGATATCCAGAGGCCTGTCTGCGGACAACTTTAACAGGATACGCTGGGCGAATCGCTCGCGCGCCTCGGCCATATCCATGATGTCCTTGGGCGAGAGGCGATAGCCTTCGGTGTAATCGTCATAGCTCAAAGTACCGGAGACCACCAGCAACTTGTCCTGTTGCAGCAAGTGCGCGAAGCGCGCGGCTTTTTCTTCAAACAAGGTGCATTCGATGCGGCCGCTGCGGTCATCGAGTGTGAATATCAGACGTCGGCCACGTTTTTGGATATCCACTACCAGGCCGGCCAGTACGGACTCCCGGCGTTTGCCATTGTAGCCGTTGCCATTGTGCTCGCCAGGGGTGCCCATCTCGCCTACGACATCGGCAATTTTCCCCTGGGTGAAGTTGGCCAGTTCTTCCTCCCAGGCATTAATGGGATGGCCTGTGAGGTACAGACCCAGGGTGTCGCGCTCGGCTTTAAGACGCTCGTCTTCGGGCCATTCAGGGATGGTGTCGAGCGCGACTACGGAATCCTCCGCCACGGCAGTCAGGCCAAACATGTCATTCTGCCCGGCATTCTCGGCGCTGCGATGCTGTTCTGCCGCGGCCACGGCTTGCGGCAAGGCATGCATCAGGCTCGCCCGGTTGGGGCCGAGCGCATCGAGCGCGCCTGAGCGCAGCAGGGCTTCCAGCACGCGGCGGTTGGCCTTGCCGGTATCAATGTGCCGGCAGAACTCGTACAGGTCGGTAAACGCCCCCCCTGCCCCGCGTTCATCGAGCATGCTCTCGATCGCGGCGCGGCCCACGCCCTTGATTGCGCCCAGGCCGTAGCGGATCGCTTGTCCGGCGATATCTGTGTCGGTTACAGAGAAATCGTATTGTGAATTATTTACATCCGGACCCAGCAGATCGATTTGCATGCGCTGGCATTCCGCGATCATGGTCACGACCTTGTCGGTGTGGTCCATGTCGGCCGATAACACCGCACACATGAATGCGGCCGGGTAATGCGTTTTCAGCCAGGCGGTCTGGTAGGACACCAGCGCGTAAGCGGCCGAATGCGATTTGTTGAAACCGTAGCCGGCGAATTTTTCGATCAGGTCGAAAATGTAGGTTGCGGTTTTTTCCTCTACCCCGCGTTCGGCGGCGCCAGCCACGAACACCGCCCGCTGTTTGGCCATTTCCTCAAGCTTTTTCTTGCCCATGGCGCGGCGCAGCAGGTCCGCACCGCCCAGACTGTAGCCAGATAGCTCACGCGCGATCTGCATTACCTGTTCCTGATACAGAATAACGCCGTAAGTGGGTTTGAGCACCGTTTCCAGGCTCGGGTGCGGATACTTCACCGCCTGGCCTTTCTTGCGTGCGATGAAGTCATCCACCATGCCTGACTCGAGCGGGCCTGGCCGATACAGGGCCACCAGCGCAACAATGTCTTCGAAGCGATCCGGTTCCAGGCGCTTGATCAGGCGGCGCATACCGGCGGATTCCAGCTGGAAAACTGCGGTGGTGTCGCCGGCCTGCAGCAATTTGTAGCTTTGGGCATCATCCAGCGCCAGCGCACGAATATCGATGGGCGGCTCGCCGGTGGTTTCGCGCTGGCTGTTGGCGATTTTAACGGCGCGCTCGATGATCGTAAGCGTGCGCAGACCCAGAAAGTCGAACTTGACCAGGCCGACGGCTTCGACATCGTCCTTGTCGAACTGGGTGACTCGATTACCGCCACCGGCTTCACAGTACAAGGGCGTGAATTCAATCAGGTCCTGCGGCGCGATGACCACGCCACCGGCGTGTTTGCCGGCGTTACGGCACAGGCCTTCCAGCGCCAGCCCCAGGTCAATCAGATAATGAACTTCTTCGTCATCGTCATAACTGGCCTTGAGCTCGGGCGATTCTTCCAGCGCCTTGTCCAGCGTCATGCCCACCGCAAAAGGCACCTGTTTGGCTACGCGGTCCACCATGCCGTAGGGATGGCCTAGAATACGGCCCACGTCGCGCACCACCGCGCGCGCGGCCATGGTGCCGTAGGTAATAATCTGAGAGACGCGATTTTCGCCGTAGCGCTGGGCCACGTATTCGATAACGCGGTCGCGCCCCTCCATGCAGAAGTCGATATCAAAGTCGGGCATGGAGACGCGTTCGGGGTTAAGGAAGCGCTCAAACAGCAAATCGTAGGCCAGCGGGTCGAGATCGGTAATCTCCAGCACATAGGCTACCAGCGAGCCCGCGCCCGAGCCACGGCCGGGCCCGACCGGCACGCCGTTGTTGCGCGCCCATTCGATGAAGTCGGCCACGATCAGGAAGTAACCGGGGTAGCCCATGCCCTCTATAACGGATAGTTCGTGCGCCAGACGCTTTTGATATTTCTCGGTTTGCGCTTCGCGCTCGGCGGCTTCGGGGAATAAACCCTCAAGCCGTGCCTGCAGCCCTGCCTGCGCGGTTTGGTTCAGAAAGCTGGCGGCGTCGTGGCCTTCCGGCACCGGGAAATCTGGCAGGAAGTTCTCGCCCAGGGTCATTTCCAGATTGCAGCGCCGCGCTATTTCCACACTGTTGGCAAGCGCCTCGGGAATATCCGCAAAAAGCTCGGCCATTTCAGCCTGGGATTTCAGATATTGCGCGGGCGAATAGGTGCGTGGCCGGCGCGGGTCGTCCAGGGTGTAGCCACCATGAATACAAACGCGCGCCTCGTGGGCGTCGTAATCATCCTGATGAATAAAGCGGGTGTCGTTGGTTGCGACCACGGGCAAGCCCAGTTCGATCGCCAGGGCCACGGATTCGCTGACGCAGGCTTCTTCGTTATCGCGCTCGCTGCGGATCAGTTCAATATAAAAGCGATCAGCGAATAATTCAGACCAGTGCTGGGCGCAGCTATACGCTTCGGCCGCCTTGCCGCTGACCAGGGCCCGGCCGATCTGGCCCTCGCCTGCCCCGGACAAGGCGATTAATCCCTCTGACCGGCCTTCGATCCATTTCGGCTCCGTAAGCGCTTGCCCACGGTGCTGACCGTGCAGATAACTCTCGGTGAGAATATCGCAGAGATTACGATAACCCACACGATTCTGGCAGAACAGCGTCAAGCGGCTGGGCGCCTGTGCGCCGGGTTCGCGCAACCACAAATCCACACCGATTACGGGTTTTATGCCCGCCGCCAGAGACGCGCGGTAAAACTTGACCATCCCAAAAAGATTGGCGATGTCGCTGATGCCCACCGCAGGCATTTGTAGCTCGCGCGCCCGCTCCAGCAGCGGCTTGATGCGAACGATGCCATCGGACAGCGAGTATTCCGTATGGACGCGCAAGTGGACGAAATCGGTGGTCATTGGCGCATGGTAACGCAGTTATCGCGCGTCGTTGTTGAGCAATCTAAAGTCGCCGGCGCAAGTACCTAAAAAGCAGGCTTTTATGTTATGGGCAACGTCTGGTTTATGTTCAAAACTGCGCGCACAGGGGCAAAACTGCGCCGGTGAATTACCGTTGCACCCCGTTCAGCCAGTGCGGCCAGGTGCACGGCAGTGCCATAGCCCTTGTGTTGGGCCAAGCCATAGCCCGGGTAAACGGCATCAAGCAGACGCATTTGTGCGTCGCGCGTAACCTTGGCCAGGATGGACGCGGCACTGATTGCGGGTTCTAGGCCGTCGCCGCCCACAATGGCGCGCGCAGGCATGCTGAAAACCGGGCATTGATTGCCATCGACCAGCACTTCCTGCGGCTGCTGCTGCAAGCCGGCCACTGCGCGTTGCATGGCACGCAAACTGGCCTGCAGGATATTGTATTCATCAATTTCGGCCACATCGGCCTCGGCCACACACCAGGCGAGCGCGCGTTGTTTTATCAATACGGCCAGGGCTTCGCGCTTGCGCTCGGAAAGTTTCTTGGAATCCGCCAGCCCTTCGATGCCGTGGCCAGCAGGCAAAATCACGGCGGCAGCCGTCACCGGGCCAGCCAAGGGGCCGCGTCCGGCCTCGTCCACACCGGCTATCAGTGATATTGCAGTCATTTACCGCCCGCCATCACATCGATAACCGCCTGCGCCGCCATGCCATCGGCATTACAGCGAAGCTGGTCGTGTATCTCATCAAACCCGGCAAGTTGGCGCTGTCGCGCGGGAGCAGAGCTCAGCAGGCGGTATATCCAGGGGCCAAGAATTTCCGGGCGCACCTGATGTTGCCGCAATTCAGGCACCAGGTCTGCTTTGGCGATCAGATTGGGCATGGAAAAATATCTGATTTTGTGCAACCCGAGCAGATGAGCAATAGCCTTATTCATGGGCGAGAAGGCATACGCCACCACCATGGGCGTTTTCAGTAATGTGGCTTCCAGCGTGGCCGTGCCTGAGGCCAGCAACAGGGCATCACAGGCGAGCATGATTTCGCGCGAGCGCCCGTCAATCAGGGTCACTTGCAGGTCCGGTGCCTGTTGCAGTTGCTGCTCGAATAGTTCACGTACCGCCGGGGTTGCCATGGGCGCCACAAAGCGCAAGGACGGCATCCGTTTTTGCAGCCATTGGGCGGTCTGGATGAAAGCGGGGCCCAGGTATTTGACCTCTGAACGCCGGCTGCCCGGCAGCAATCCCAGGGTGGGGCCCGCTGCTTCCAGCCCGAGTGCCGCGCGCGCGGCGGCCGGGTCCGGGTGCATGGGTAATTCATCGGCCAGGCGGTGGCCTACATAACGCACGGGCACGTCGTGCTGTTCAAAAAATTCAGGCTCGAACGGGAATATCGAAAGCAGTAAATCGGCCGACGCGCGGATGCTGCGCACCCGGCGCTTGCGCCAGGCCCAGGCAGTTGGGCATACATAATGCACTGTTCGCAGGCCGCATCCGCGCAGTCTGCGTTCCAGGCCGGTGTTGAAGGCGGGCGCATCAATACCCACGAAAATATCGGGTCGGCTGCGGCTGAAATGGCTGAATAATTTCCGGCGTAGACGCAACACGCGCGGAATTTCGCGGATAACTTCGCTTACGCCAAAGAGCGACAAGGCTTCGATATCTGCCAGCGAGTCACAACCCGCAGCACGCATTTGTGGCCCGGTGACGCCTTCGAAAGTGGCCTCCGGGTAGCGTTTTTTCAGCGCCTGGATCAGCCCGGCACCCAGCCAGTCGCCAGAGACTTCGCCTGCAACGATGGCAATGCGCGGCGCCGTCGGGTCCTTCAACGAATAATGCCTCGCTTGGAGCCCTCCAGGAAATCCACGAATTCCTTGGCCAGTGGTTCACTTTTGGCAGCTTCTGCCAACGCTTCCTGCGCCTCGACCAGACGTAAATTCGACCGATACAGGGTTTTGTAGCAAGCCTTGGCAGCGGCAATGTCGCTGGCGCCATAGCCGGCGCGTTTCATGCCAACGCTGTTGATGCCATAGGGGATGGAGGTGTGGTCGGCGCAGCGCACGAATGGCGGCACATCCTTGCTGACACCAGTGGCGTACCCCAGAAAAGCCATGCGTCCAACACGGCAGAATTGATGCACCAAGGCAAAACCACCAAACAGGCATTGATCGGCAATCAGCACATGGCCGGCCAGACTGACGCCGTTAGCCATGATATTGCTGTTGCCCATGATGCAATCATGCGCGATGTGGCCGTAGGCCATGAGTAGATTATCGTCGCCGATGGCGGTCAGACCCTGGTCAATGATAGTACCGCGATGTATGGTGCAAAACTCACGGATGACGTTGCGATCGCCAATTTCCACGCGAGTGGGTTCGCCCTTGTAGACGCGGTGCTGGGGTTCTTCGCCAATGCTGGAGAACTGGAAAATCTGGTTTTCGCGGCCAATACGGGTGTGGCCGTTTATGACCACATGCGGACCAATCCAGCTGCCTGCACCAATCTCCACATTCGCACCAACGATGCTGAACGCTGCAACCCGCACGTCGTCGGCAAGTTTGGCGTCCTGGTGTATTTGCGCACTTGGATGAATGCGGGGCTGGTCGGTCATTACTCCGACTCCTGCGCTGGGCCCTTGCGGGTTTGTACTGGAATGGCCATCAAGTCGGCCGAACAAGCCAGTTTATCGCCAACCCAGGCCTCCGCATGGAAACGCCACAGGCGACGTTTGGCGCTGCCGCGTTCTACTTTCAGCAGTAACTGGTCGCCGGGCACGACTTGGCGCTTGAAGCGGGCTTTATCAATACCCGCGAAATAAACCAGGGTGCCCTCTTCCTGCGGCCCGGTGGTGCGCAGACCCAGCAACAGTCCGGCCTGGGCCAGGGCTTCCACAATCAGCACGCCCGGCATGACCGGCTCGCCGGGAAAATGCCCCGGAAAAAAAGGTTCGTTTATGGAAACGTTCTTCAGCGCAAGAATACGCTCGCCGGGGATGCATTCGAGCACCCGGTCGACCAGCAGAAACGGGAACCGGTGCGGGATTTCGTCCATGATGGCCTTGATGTCATCGCGGCTGCTTGGAGGGGTGGTGATATTGCTCAAGCTTTTCGCTCCCGTTCTAGTTCGTATTTATTTAAGCTGGCGGCGCAGTTCTCGTAAGCTGTCCTGCAAACGGTCCAGTTTGCGGAAAATCGCCAGTCGCTTGTGCCACTCCCCGGCCGGCATGGCGCGCAGGGTGGATGAGTATACGCCGGGCTCGGTGATGTTTTTAGGTACCTGCGTTGCGCCGGTAATCATTACGTTGTCGACAATACTCACATGATCGCCTATGCCAACGCCACCACCGATAACGCAGTTGCTGCCGATCGCGCAACTGCCGGCAATGCCCGTGCAGCCGGCAATAACCGTATGCGCACCGATACGGCAGTTATGCGCGATGTGTACCTGATCGTCTATTTTTACGCCGTTCTCGATTACCGTGTCTTCAATCGCGCCGCAGTCTATTGTGCTGCCGGCGCCAATTTCCACGTAGTCGCCTACGCGCACGCTGCCCAGTTGGGGAATCGGCTGCCAGGCGCTGCCGTCATGGGCCAGGCCGAAACCCCGCGCGCCAAGAACGGCAGCCGCTGCAATCATTACATGCTGGCCCAATTGCACGTTGCGGCCGATGCAGGCGTTGGCGCCAATGTGGGTATTCGCGCCCACGACGGCGTTGTCTTCAATCACGCAACCCGGCGCAAGCACGGCGCCGGCGCCAATACACACGTTGTCTGCGATTACCACTCCCGCCCCAATATGCGCGGATGCGTCGACTGTTGCAGAGTCGGAAACAATGGCTGCGGGATGGATACCCGGCGGCTTCGCCGGCGGCAGAAATAGCGCGGCAGCCTTTATGTAAGCGAGCTTGGGGTCATCTGCGATCAGTACCGTGCCGGCGTAATTCTGCGCCGCCTCACGGTTAACAATCACCACCCCTGCACGGGTATCCGCCAGATCGCTAGCGTAGACCGCGTCGCTCAGGTAGCTCAGACGATCCGGCGCGCCGTTGCCCAGGCTGCAGACGCCGACAACCTGGAGCTGCGCGTCGCCGCGCAACTCCAGGCCGCTGTGTTCGGCAATCTCGCCTAGACTAAAAACCACTAAAGGCGGTCTTTCAGGCGCTCCAGTACCTGGTCGGTTACGTCAACCTGCTCGCTTGCAAAAAGTATCGCATCGCCCAGAATCAGGTCGAAGCCCTTGTCCTTGGCAAACTGGTCGATCACGGCGCGAATGTCTTCACGCAGACCATCCATTTCCTTTCTTTCGGCCAGGGTTACGTCTTCGTTGTATTCGTCCTGCATCAGCTTGAGACGGCGCTGCTGGTCGCGAATCTGGCCTTCAAGCTTTTCGCGTGCCTCTTCGCTCATGACCTGGCCATCGCGTTTGAGCCGCTCAACGTCGGCACGAAATGCTTCCTGCTTGGATTCCAGCTCTTCCTTACGCGCACTGAACTTGCCTTCCATGCTTTTACGCGCACGCTGGGCCTGCGGCGAGGCGGTAACCAGCTGGGCCAGATTGACCACACCAATTTTTAGATCCGCGGCTTGTGCGGGCGCTACCATCGCGGTCGCAGCAACGGCAAGCAGAAGCGGGGCTATAAACTTTTTCATCATTACGTCTAACCTCATCGTTTTTTCAGAATCAAGAATGGGCCAAGGGAGTGTGCGGCTACAAGCCTACACCGAAAGAAAATTGAAAACGGTCGTCGTCATCGCCGCTCTGGTCATCCAGGTATAGCGCGTAGCTAACGCGCAGCAGCCCGAAGAATGGCGTAAACCAGTCTACCGACACGCCGGCAGAGCTGCGCAGTTCGTTAAATTCGAAGCGATCAGCGGCGAAGAATACATTACCTATATCGTAGAACAGGCTCAGGCGCGTGGATTTGTTATCGCTTTCCAACGGTGTGGGGATCACCAGATCGTTTTGCAGAGTCGTCAGGAACTGGCCGCCGAAAGGATTATTAAAAGTATCCCGCGGCCCCAGGCTACCATCTTCAAAACCGCGCACGGTGCGCGCGCCGCCGGCGAAGAAGTTATCAAACGGCGGTACGTCCTCGCCTTTACCATAGACAACAGCATCGGCCACCCGCAGCTTGGATTCAAGCACGATTTTATCGGATAAAAAGCCGATCCAGCTGCCAAACGGTGTATAGCGTTCATGCTGGAAGGTGGTGGTGTAGTACTCGAGGTCGCTGCCCGGCACTTTGATATCGTAGGTAAGCGAGGTGTTGGTGCCGCGGGTTGCAAAGAAGGTACGGTTGCGGGTGTCGCGCTGCCAGCCGGTGCGCAGCTCGTAGTTGAGAAAATCCGTGCCGTTTTCCGCCACAAAGCGCGCCAACTGATCGGTAACAAGCCCCGGAATAATGGTGGTGGTGATTTCGTTGCGCTCGATACCGGCGCCCAGCCGTATGGATGAAAATTCCGAAATCGGCAGGCCGAAGGTGAGCGAGCCGCCGAGGGAGTTCAGGTCGAAGCCCGAACCAAAGCGAATTACCTGATTGGTATCCCGATAGAACAGGGATACGGTGCGGGTGATGCCGTCTTCGGTGAAGTACGGATCAGTCCAGCTGCTGGAGATTGTACGTGCGAAATTGTTGGTTTCGGCACGCAGGCTTACGCGGTCGCCACTGCCGCGGAAGTTGCTGTGGGTTACGCTGCCGTTAATCAGAAAGCCCTGGGCGTCCGAAAAACCCACACCCAACTGCAGGGTACCGGCGGCGCGTTCGGCGATACGATAGGTAACGTCCACGAGGTCTTCCGAACCCGGCACCGGCGTGGATTCCACCTGGGCGTCTTCCACAAACGGCAGGCGCGCCAGGCGCGTGCGGGAACGCTCTACACCGCGCCGCGAGAAGGTGGCACCTTCAAACTGGCGCATTTCCCGGCGCAGGGTCTGGTCGTTGGTCTTGTCGTTGCCGGTAAAGGCAATTCGGCGCACGTAGGCGCGCTTTCCCGGCTCCACGAAAAATGTCAGCTCAACGGTGTTGTCTTCGTCGTCGAGCTTGGTCAGCGGGTCGACTTCACTGAAGGCGTAACCAAAATCAGCCAACCCGGAACTGATGCGGTTACTGGTGGCGGTAACCTGCTGGCGCGAGAAAACCTCGCCCTTACGCACGCTCACCAAGCGGCGCAGGCTGGTTTCCGGCACGATCATTTCACCGGCGAAGTGGTAATCGCTGATGGTGTAGGGCTCGCCTTCATTGATATTGACGGTGAGGAAAATATCGCGCTTGTCGGGCGAGAGAGAGACCTGAATCGAACTCACATTGAAACGCAGATAACCACGATCCTGGTAGAAGGAATTCAGGGTTTCCAGGTCACCCAGCAATTTTTCCCGGGAGTAGCGGTCTTTTTTCTGGAAGGCCTTGACCGGGTGCAGAATTGGCGACTGGCTGGTCTCGAGCTGGAAGTTTTTCAGCAGAGTATCGTCGTCGAAGTCTTCGTTGCCGACGATGTTGATGTCATTAATTGTGGCGGTCTTGCCCTCGGTGATCAGAATCTGGATATCGACCCGGTTCTGCGGCAAGTCGGTTACTTCGGTTTCGATCTGCACGGCGTAGAAACCGTTGGAATAGTATTGACGGCGCAGTTCCAGCTGCAGTTGGTCCAGCAAGGCGCGCTTGTACAGTTCACCCTCGGCCAGACCCTGTTGTTTGAGCGTTTCCTGTAATTCATCGCCGCCGACGCTTTCGTTACCCTCGATGCTGAAGCTGGCAATTTCGGGACGTTCGCGCACCTGCACGACCAGGGTATTGTCCTCTCTGGCCAGGGCCACGTCTTCAAACAGGCCGGTGTCATACAAGGCGCGGATGCCACGCTGGGCGCTGCCGGTATCGATGCTGTCACCAATGGCGATAGGCAGATAGGTAAGCACCGTGCCCTCTTCCAGGCGCTGCAGGCCGGTTACCTGAATATCACCGATGCGAAATTGTTCAAAGCTCCAGGCCGTGGAGGCAAAAAACAGCAGCAGCGCCGCGCCGCAGATACGCATGTATTTGTTTGGGATCATTAGCCAAGCAACCGTAAAATATCGTTATAAAAGGCCAGACTCATCAGCAGCAACAACGCCACCATACCCACTTGCTGACCCATAATCTGGGCCTTGTCCGAGAGCGGCCTGCCGCGCAGAAATTCGCAGGCATAGTACAGCAGATGCCCGCCATCTAACACCGGCACAGGCAACAGATTTAATACCGCCAGGCTGACGTTGATCAGGGCCAGGAAACTTATGAAGGGTTCCAGGCCTATGCTCGCGGTTTTACCCGCGTAGTCTGCGATCTGAATCGGCCCGCTGATGTTCTTCCACGATACATCGCCGGTTACCATGCGCCAGAGTAAGCGTACCGTAAGCATGGATATCGACCAGGTTTGCGCAACCGCCGCGGGCATTGCGGCCAGCGGATTCAGGCGCTGCTCGGTACGCATGGCCTCCCACTCCGCGCCATCGACACCAATATGTGCGCCGAGACGGCCCAGCGTCTTGCCGTCTTGCTCGTGGCTGTCCAGCTGGACGCGCTGTGTAAGTTGCGCGCCATTGCGTTGAATACTGAATTCAACCCGCTCGCCCGGATGCGCCTGCACCCATTCCACCAGTTCCCTGGGGCCGCGCAGGGGCTCGCCATTGGCAGCCAGCAACTGGTCGCCGGCCTGCAAACCCGCCCGTGCAGCCGCCTGTCCCGCTACCGTGTCTGCAATCAGCGGCGTGCCTTTGGGTTGGTAGGGCGCCAGGCCCAGTTGCTTGAACAACACCTCCGGTTCGGCCGAGGCTTGGGATAAATCCAGGTCCACCGAGCGCGTGTCGCCATTTTCGTCCAGCACCGTTAAACGTACCGGCTCCTGGTCCAGCGCACGCCCCAGAAGCGTGAGCCGTAATACTTGCCAGGTCGGTGTTTGTTTTTGGTCTACCGCGATGATTTGCTCGCCCTGGCTCAGGCCTGAGGCGTAGGCCTGGGTGTCTTGCTCTACCGCACCAATAACCGGCTTGATACCGGCGATGCCGATCATGAAAACCAGCCAGTACGCGAAGATGGCGAAGAGGAAATTTATGCCTGGTCCTGCGGCAACAATGGCCGCGCGTTTCCAGAGCTTCTGGCGATTGAAGGCGTAAGGGCGATCAGCGACGGCTACCTCGCCTTCGCGTTCGTCCAGCATTTTTACGTAACCGCCCAGCGGTATTGCCGCAATCCAGTATTCCGTGCCGGTTTTCGCGCTGGTGCGGCCCCAGATTTTACTGCCAAAACCGATGGAGTAACGCAAAACCCGCACCCCCAAACGCCGCGCTACCCAGAAATGGCCAAATTCATGCACCGCCACTAGCAGGGCAATGGCAACGATAAACGCGGGAATGGATATCAACCAGTCAGGCATAAAGTTTATTAAATATTGTTGAGAGAGATTCTTGTAAGTGCGGGCAGACGATACCCGCGCATCCATGCTTGGACCACGGCGTGGGCAAAACTATCCCGAATTCAGGCATCTGCACGCGAATAACAGCTTCGGGCTCAGGCAATAAACAGTGCATAGCCCAGTGCAAAGGTGGGCGCCGCCGCGAGCAGGCTATCAAGCCGGTCCAGAATCCCGCCATGCCCTGGGAATATTCGCCCGGCATCTTTTACCCCCGCCTGACGCTTGAACATGCTGATGGTGAGGTCGCCGATGACGGAAAACAGTGCGGTGACGCCGCCCAGGAGCACAAACAGCAACGCCGGGATGCCGGTGTAATCAAACCACCACGCACCTAGTGCCGCCGCTGCCAGTGTAAGCAAAACCCCGCCTATTGCGCCTTCCCAGGTCTTGCCAGGGCTAACCTGGGGCGCCAGTTTATGTTTGCCCAGGGCGCGGCCGGCGAAATACGCGCCGGTATCCGCCGCCCAGATCAATACCAGCAGATAAAGCATGAGCTGCGGCCCAAGAACCCGGTCATGCAGTTGTACCAGCGCTGCAAAGGGCGCAGCCAGTAACAACAGGCCAAGTGCGCCGGTTAGCGCCGTCGAACCCACACTGACATCCCAGCCACTGGGGAAACGGACCACCAGATAAGCCGCCAATATCCACCACAACAGGGCCAGATAAATCACCGCGTTGGTGGCAATATCGCGTTGCCACCAGAGCAGGCCCAGCGTCAGGCCGGTAATCAGCACAAGCAGCAGGCGTGCGGGCACGCTGGAGATGCGTGTCAGTAACCCCCATTCCCAGGCGCCTACCAGAAAAAAGCCGCCTACAACCAGGGCCACACCGAAAGTGGGCAGCCACAGCATCCCGGCGACCACCAGAGGCAGCAGCACAAGTGCGGTCACAACGCGGGATAATAACATGCAGGTTTCGCCCAGGCGGCTAGGCCTGAAGCCCTACGCGACCGAAACGTCGTTCCCGTCCGGTATACCAGTCCACGGCCTGTGTGAGTGCAGCGGCGTCAAAATCGGGCCACAGGGTGTCGCAGAAATAGAGCTCCGTGTAGGCCAGATCCCAGAGTAGAAAATTGCTGATGCGCCGCTCCGCTCCGGTGCGGATAAACAGGTCCGGCGCCGGATATTGAGACAGACTCAAGGCATGTGCAAACTGCGTTTCGTCTATGTCTTCGGGTTTGATTCTGCCGTCGACACATTTCTGCGCCATTTGCCGGGCGGCCTGGACGATGTCCCAGCGGCCGCCGTAGTCGATGGCAATTAGTAAATCCAGCTTGCTGTTACCGGCCGTCAGATCTTCCGCGCGGTCCATATCGCGCTTCAGGGCGTCAGAAAAACGGGAACGGTCGCCTATAAAACACAAGCGTACGCCGTTTTTGCGCAGATCGGCAACTTCGCGGCGAATGGTACGCAGGAATAAATCCATCAGCACCCGCACCTCGGCCTTGGGCCGGTTCCAGTTTTCGCTGGAAAACGCGAAAAGCGTCAGAATTTCTATGCCTAATTCGCTGGCAGTTTCGACCACTGCACGGGTGCTGCGCGCGCCTGCCCTGTGGCCCTTGGTACGCGCAAAGCCACGGCGTGAGGCCCAGCGGCCATTACCATCCATGATAATCGCGACGTGCCTGGGCGGATGTCCGGATTCCAGCATAGTCATGCTAAACGGTCATCACCTCTTGCTCTTTGACGGCGAGCAAGGTGTCGATGCGCTCCACGTGTTTGTCGGTGAGCTCCTGAATCCGCAGCTCGGCGCCCCGGGCCTTGTCTTCGCTTAATTCTTTTTCGTTCAACAGATCCTTGAAGTCCTGATTCGCATCGCGGCGTATGTTGCGAATGGCCACTTTGGCGTCTTCGGATTCGGCGCGCAGTATCTTTACCAGATCGCGGCGGCGCTCTTCGGTAAGCGGTGGCAATACGATGCGGATCACTGTACCCGAAGTCGACGGGTTCAGGCCAAGATCGGCCGACATGATGGCTTTTTCAATCGGCTGCACCATGGTTTTTTCAAACGGCAGAATCGACAGGGTGCGGGCGTCTTCCACGTTCACATTCGCGGCCTGGTTCAGCGGCACCTCGCTGCCGTAATACGCCACCGTCACATGGTCCAGCAGGCTGGTGTGTGCGCGCCCGGTGCGGATTTTGGTAAAGCCCTGGCGCATCACATCGATGCTTTTATCCATGCGCTCGGCGGCGTCCTTAATGATCTCGTCTTGCATGCTAATGCTCCGCTAATTCTGTGTTCGGTTCGTGTCTGGCTACGGGTCTTGCTGGTTGTCGACCAGCGTACCCACGTCTGTATCACCAAAAACAATACGCTTTAATGCGCCGGCGCTGGTTATGTCGAAAACCCGCAGTGGCAGGCCGTTGTCACGACACAGCACAATCGCCGTAGTATCCATGACCGCCAGGCGCTGGTCTATGACGTTGTCATAGCTTAAATGGGTATAACGCCGGGCATCGGGGTTTGTTACCGGGTCCGCGCTGTAAATTGCGTCTACCTTGGTGGCTTTCAGCAATAAATCGGCGTTTATTTCGATAGCGCGCAGGCTGGCGGCCGAATCGGTAGTGAAAAAGGGATTGCCGGTGCCCGCACCGAAGATCACGACGCGACCTTTTTGCAGATGCCGTATGGCCCGGCGGCGTATATAGTCCTCGCATACCTGGTTAATGCGGATGGCGGACATCACCCGGGCCGTGAGGCCGATATTTTCGACCGCATCCTGCAAGGCCAGCGCGTTGATCACGGTGGCCAGCATACCCATCTGGTCGCCGGTAACACGGTCCATGCCACCATCCGCCAGGCCGGCGCCGCGAAATATGTTGCCGCCACCCACGACAACCGCAACCTCAACGCCGCAATCGATAAGCTCCTTGAGCTCGCCTGCCAGGCGCGAAATTACCGCAGGCGATATACCGTAATCAACTTCGCCCATCAGGGCTTCGCCACTGAGCTTGAGGAGAATGCGGCGGTAAACGGGCTGTTCGGTGTCCATCGCATTCTCCATGATCGTGGCAGGGATCGAGCGCTTGCGCTAAAGCCTGTTGTGCGCCGGGTTAGCGGGAGCCCTCGGCCTGCGCCTTGACTTCGGCGGCGAAGTCTTCGGGTTTCTTTTCGATGCCCTCGCCTACTTCAAAGCGGGCATAATCGGTAACCTTCGCACCGGCGGATTTGAGCAGTTTTTCCACGGTTTGATCGGGGTCCTTAACAAACGGCTGCCCCAGAAGCGTTAATTCCGCCAGGAATTTACGCAGGCGGCCTGCAACCATTTTTTCAATAATATTATCTGGTTTGCCGCTGTCTTTGGCCTGATCTGCCAGGATTTTCTTTTCCTTGGCGCGCACGTCGGCGGGCACCGAATCGGCGTCCAGGTATTGCGGTGCGGTGGCGGCCACGTGCATGGCCAGGTCGCGTGCCAGGTCGGCATCGCCGCCTTCAAGCGCAACCACGCTGCCAATCCGGCTGCCGTGCAGATACGCAGCAACCACACCCGAGCCGGCTTCAACACGACGCAGGCGACGCAGGCCGATATTCTCGCCCAGGCTGGCAACCAGGGCACGCCGGCGCTGCTCTACCGGCTCGCCATTGAGTTCGAGCTCGCCGAGTGCGGTTACGTCGGCCGGCACCTGTGCCAGGGCAACTTCGGCAGCCTGGGTGGCGAATGAGGTGAATTCTTCGTTCTTGCCGACGAAATCGGTTTCGCAGTTTACTTCGAGCAATAACGCGCTTTTGGCATCGTCGGCCACCGGCGCTGCAATACAGCCTTCCGCGGCCACGCGGCCCGCCTTTTTATCGGCCTTGGCCAAACCTTCTCGGCGCATTGTGTCGGCAGCGGCGTCGATGTCGCCGTCGGCGGCGACCAGCGCTTTTTTGCATTCCATCATGCCCGCGCCGGTGCGTTCGCGCAGTTCCTTTACCTGTGCGGCAGATATACTCATGTATATTCCTTCAAATCTTCTGGCGTGTCTGGGGTAACCGCCGCTGGCGCTGCGGCCAGCGGCGGCCATGCTTGAGAATCAGATACTTGAGAATTACTTGCTTTCCGAGTCCGACGCAGTTTCGCTTTCGTCGGATTCAGTGGCGTCGCTGGCGGCCACATCCGCTAAAGATGCGGTTGCGGCTGGCTCGACCTCTTTCTCGGATTCCTGAAGCACCGTGTTCTGCGTCGTGGGCTTTTCAGCTTCCGGTTGCTTCTCGGCGGCCTTGGGCGCGGCGGGCTTGGCCGTTTCCGTGACCTCCACGTAATCGCCGCTGTCGTCCTTGGCCGGTTCTTCCACAATGCCGCGGCCGGCAATCACCGCATCGGCAATGGTTTCGGTGTAAATGCGGACCGCGCGGATGGCATCGTCGTTGCCGGGGATTACTACGTCCACGTTATCGGGTGAGCAATTGGTATCGACCACCGCGATTACCGGAATACCCAGCTTGCGCGCCTCGTCGAGTGCGATGTTCTCAAAACCGACGTCGATGATAAACAGCGCATCCGGCAGGCTGGTCATCTCCTTGATGCCACCAATACTGCGATCGAGCTTGTTGCGCTCGCGGGTTAGCTGCAGGCCTTCTTTCTTGGAAACCTTTTTGATTGAACCGTCTTCAATCATTTTTTCCAGATCATGCAGGCGCTGGATGGAATTCTTGACGGTCTTGAAGTTGGTCAGCATACCGCCGAGCCAGCGATGGCTGACATAAGGCATGCCGCAACGGCGCGCCTGTGTGCCGATAGCCTCGCGTGCGGCGCGTTTGGTGCCTACAAACATCACTTTGCCGCCGTTACCGGTCAGCCGCGAGACGTAGTTATAGGCTTCCTTGAGTAGGGGGAGCGTTTCCTCAAGGTTGATAATATGGATGTTGTTGCGGTGGCCAAAGATGTAGGGTTCCATCTTCGGGTTCCAGTAACGGGTGCGGTGGCCGAAATGGACGCCGGCCTCCAATAATTCGCGCATACTAATTTGTGACATATCTATTCCTCAAAGGGTTGGGCCTCCACGCACCCCATGGCGCAACCCCGCCACTAGATAACGATTTATTATCAGCGTCTTAACACGCATAAATGCGTGATCAAGTAGCAGAGCACCCAGCCCCATGTGCCGGTGCGTGTGTGATTTTATGCGTTGCGTCGCACGCAATCGCGGGCGGTTTATACCATAATGCGCCTCTGCAAACCATAATCCGGTTGTTTTATGCTTCCGGATCCAAGCTGAGTAATCCAAAAATCTACCGTATTAGAGAGAGTGAATGAGAGTCTCCATAAAATCCCGTGACGAACAGGCCGCGATGCGAAACTCCGGCCACCTGGCCGCACAAGTGCTGAGTATGATCGAGCCCCACGTGCAACCCGGTGTACCCACCGACGAACTCGACGCAATCTGTCACAAATTCATCGTTGACGAGTTGGGCTCCGTTCCGGCACCGCTGAACTATCAGGGCTTTCCCAAATCCATTTGCACCTCGATCAATCATGTGGTTTGCCATGGTATTCCCGGCGACAAGAAGCTCAAAAAAGGCGACCTGCTGAACATCGATACCACCATTATCAAAGACGGCTTTCACGGCGATACCTCGCGCATGTTTCATGTGGGCCAAGCAAGCGTGCTTGCGCAGCGCGTGTCCGATGTGGCCCACGATGCACTGTTTATCGGCATTGAGGCGGTAAAACCCGGCGTGCACCTGGGCGATATTGGCGCAAAAATCCAGGCCTACGTGGAATCCCAGCGCTGCTCGGTGGTGCGCGAATACTGCGGACACGGCATCGGCCGCGAATTTCATGAAGAACCGCAAGTCCTGCATTACGGCAAACCCGGCACCGGCCTTACCCTGGAACCGGGTATGACATTTACCATCGAGCCCATGGTCAATACCGGCAAACGCCACGTAAAACTCTTGCCCGACGGCTGGACGGTGGTCACCAAGGATCATTCGCTCTCCGCCCAATGGGAGCACACCCTGCTGGTAACCGATGATAGCGTTGAAATTCTCACCCTGCGCGAGGGCGAATAACGGTGCTCTTTCAAACTGATATTGGCGTATGCAGCAAGGCTGCCCGTGCCTCGCTGGCGCTCAACTCGCTGCGCTCGGGCAAGGCGCAGCGCGCAGGCAATGGCCCCACCCTTGGCAAGCGCTGCAACGCAGTCCATGGACGCGGGCAGCCTTGCCCTTCGTTTTATGTCTTGGCCACGGGAGCGCCTGTGCGCGCCAATCACGGCGTTACACTGGCTTGCCATAGAATAGCTATGGCGGCGCCAGCGTGCCTTGTGCTTGACGCGCACAGGCGCTCTGAATGCGTCAATATCAGTTTGGAAGAGCACTAGTGGCCACAGTCAATCCCGCACCCACGGATTTATTTTCGCGTGATGTCCTGAAGCGGCTGGTAGCCGAGGTTGAGAGCAGCGATGAAATCTCCGTCGCCAGCTTTCGCAAGGTACTGCAGAATGGCCAGGCGCTACTGAAAGACGGCTTTGCCGCCGGCGCTTCTGCGGAAGACTTGGTGCACTTTCGCGCGCAACTGGTCGACAGCCTGCTGGTGCGCGCCTGGGATAAATATGTGGACGTGCCGGCTACCCTGGTAGCGGTTGGCGGCTACGGCCGTGGCGAATTATTGCCGGAATCAGACATCGACCTGCTGATTCTCTACCCCGAAAACGCACTGGAAGCCCTGCGCACCGGCATTGAAGGCTTCATCACTATGCTCTGGGACATCGGACTGCAAGTCGGCCACAGCGTGCGCTCCCCGGCTGAATGCGCCGAGCAGGCCGCTGACGACATCACCATCATCACCAACATGATGGAAGCGCGTCAGCTCGTTGGCGATGGTGCTTTATTCAGCGCCATGGAAAAAACCATCGCGCCGCCGGAAATCTGGCCCGCCGATCTGTTTTTTGAGGGCAAGCTTGCCGAACAGAACACCCGCCATGCCCGCTTTGATGAAACTGCCTATAAGCTCGAACCCAATACCAAGGAATCCCCCGGCGGCCTGCGCGACATCCAGACCATCGGCTGGGTCGCCAAGCGCCATTTTGGCGCGAAAAGCCTTTACGGCCTGGTTGAACATGGCTTTTTGTCCGAACGTGAATACGTGGAACTCAAGCGCGGGCAGGCGTTTTTATGGCGCGTGCGCTTCGCGTTGCATATGCTCACCGGCCGCTGCGAAGACCGGCTGTTGTTTGACCACCAGATTCGTGTAGCGGAACTGTTCGGCTACCAGGATAAAAGCAACAACCTGGCCGTAGAGCAGTTTATGCAGAAATATTATCGCAATATCAAAACGTTATCTGCATTAAATGATATTCTGCTGCAGCTATTTTCCGAGGCCATTCTGCACCGGGACGAGGCCGGCGAAACAACCCCGATCAACAGCCGCTTTCAGGCCCGCCACGGCTTTATTGAAGTCCGTGGTGACGAGGTATTCAAACGCACGCCGCGCGCCCTGCTGGAGATTTTCCACCTCATGCAGAAGCGCCCCAAACTGACCGGCATTCGCGCCCACACTCTGCGTCTGATGCGCCGCGACCGGCATCTGATTAACGATGATTCTCGCAACAGCGTTCGCAGCCGCCGGTTATTCATTGAGATATTGCGTCAGCGCAGCGGCGTAACGCACGCCCTAAGACGCATGAACCGCTACGGCATATTAGGCCGTTATCTGCCTAATTTCGGACACATTATCGGGCGTATGCAATACGATTTATTTCATACGCTGACGGTAGACGAGCACACGCTTTTCGTCATCCGCAACCTGCGCCGCCTGTGCCTGCCCCGCTTTGATGAGGAACTGCCCTTCGTCAGCCACATCATGCAGCATCTGGAGAAGCCGGAATTACTTATGATCACCGGCCTGTTTCACGATATTGCCAAAGGCCGCGGCGGCGACCACTCGATTCTCGGCGCGGAAGATGCCGCCCGGTTTTGCCGCGATCACGGTATTTCCAGCCACGATACCGAGGAAGTCTGCTGGCTGGTACGCAACCACTTGATCATGTCGATTACTGCCCAGCGCAAGGATATCAACGACCCCCAGGTAGTCTATGAATTCGCCCAACAGGTCGATACCCAGGAACGGCTTGACCGGCTCTTTGTACTGACCGTTTGCGACATTCGCGGCACTAATCCCGAGCTCTGGAATTCCTGGAAAGAAAGCCTGCTAACCGGGCTATACAATCACACCGCGCGCACCCTGGAACGCGGCCTGGCCAACCCGCTGGATGAGACCGAACTGGTACGCGAAACCCGCAGCGCCGCGGCCGCTATGCTGACACGCGCCAAGGTAAACACGCCCAAATTCCATGCCGTATGGAAGCACTTTGACAGCGACTACTTCCTGCGCCACAGCGCCACGGAAATAGCCTGGCAAACCCGCGCCATCATTGCGCATAGCGAAGCCTTGAATGATGACGGCCCAGATACGCCCCTGGTTCAGGTGGCCGAAGTCGGCGATCAGGGCACTACCGTGTTCATGT
This sequence comes from Salinisphaeraceae bacterium, assembly GCA_041688215.1. Lineage (GTDB taxonomy): Bacteria > Pseudomonadota > Gammaproteobacteria > Nevskiales > Salinisphaeraceae > JBDNIO01. Next base: position 44,793 of record JBDNIO010000004.1, read on the forward strand.
ATACCCGCGACCGCGACTATCTGTTCGGCCTAACCACCGGCGTGCTGGCGCAAGCCGGACTCTCCATTATGGACGCACGCATCAGCACCACCGGCAACGGCTACACGGTCGACAGTTACATGATCGCCGAAGCCGACGGCAGCGTAATTAATAACCCGGGCCGGCGCGAGGAAATCCGGCAGGCGCTGGCAGATGCAATCGCCAACCCGGATATTTCCGAAATCCAGGTCACCCGCCGCCAGTCCCGGCGTACGCGCGCATTCAACGTGCCCACCCAGGTTTATTTTCGAGACGATGGCAATCGCACCGTCATGGAGCTGATCACCGCGGATCGTCCTGGTCTGCTGTCCACCGTCGGCGGAGTATTTCGCAAACGCGGCATTCTGGTGGAAACGGCAAAAATCGGCACCATTGGGGAGCGCGCCGAAGACGTGTTTTTCATCACCGACAGCGAACACAAACCGCTCAAAGACCGCGCCATGTTTCATCAACTGCGCCAGATTCTCACGCGCGTACTGGACCGCACGCAATGAATTCTCGCCTGCAATATCTACAACCCTATCCGTTTGAACGTCTGGCGAAACTGCTGGCGTGTGTCACCCCCAACCCCGAACGCAGCCCTGTTTCGCTGGCCATCGGCGAACCTAAACACCCGGCACCCGAAAGTGCGCGGCGCGCCTTGATCGAGAATCTGGACGGACTCTGCAATTATCCGGCTAGCCGCGGCGAACCCGCGTTAAGAACTGCGATTGCGGGCTGGGTAACCCGCCGTTTTAATCTCCCGACCGGCGCCATCGATCCGGAAAAAAATATCATCCCGGTCGCCGGTACCCGTGAGGCCCTGTTTGCATTTGCGCAAGCCATCGTGAATACAGATCAGCCCAATGCGCGGGTGGTGATGCCCAACCCCGGCTACCAGATTTACGAAGGCGCGGCGTTACTTGCCGGCGCCACGCCCACTTACCTGCCCTGCACCGCCGACTCCGGTTTTCGCCCCGATCTGGACGCGATAACCGGTGCCGAGTGGGACCAGTGCCAATTGCTTTATCTGTGCTCGCCGGGCAACCCCACCGGCGCCGTGCTGTCCATGGAATATTTGCAGCGTGCCTGGCAGTTGGCCCAAAAGCATGACTTCGTCATCGCCTCGGACGAGTGCTATAGCGAAATTTATCCCGACGAGAACGCTGCGCCGCCAGGTTTACTGCAAGCCGCGCAGGCCGCGGGCAATGACCAATTCAAGCGCTGCATGGTGTTTCACAGCTTGTCCAAGCGTTCCAATTTGCCGGGGTTGCGCTCGGGTTTTGTAGCCGGCGACGCCGAACTCATCCGCGAATTTCTGCGTTATCGCACCTACCACGGCTGTACGCTGGCGCCACCCACCCAGGCCGCCAGTATTGCCGCCTGGTCGGATGAGGCACATGTGCTGGAGAACCGGCAACGCTACCGCGAGAAATTTGCAGCGGTGCTGCCTATCCTCGAGCCAATCATGGATGTGTCCGCGCCAGAGGGCGCCTTTTATCTGTGGCCCGCCCTGCAAGTCGATGACGAAATGCTGACCCGCGAATTAATGGCGCGCGAGAATCTTAAAGTCGTTCCCGGCCGTTATCTGGCACGCGACGCCAGCGCCGGAAATCCAGGCGCGCAACGCCTGCGCCTTACACTGGTGGCCAGTACCGAAATCTGCGTGGAAGCCGCGCACCGGCTGCGTCGCGTTTACGAAACCCTTGTATGAGGTAGAATTCGCAGCCTGAATTTTCTCCTAACGCAAGGCAACCCATGTCCGACCTGCAACAATCCATTGAACAAGCCTTCGAGCAGCGCGACCAGATTCGCCCTGATAACGCCGATTCCGCAATTCGCGATGCGGTTAGCGAAGCCATCGAACTTCTGGACAGCGGCCAGGCCCGCGTCGCGGAGAAAAAAGACGGACAATGGCAGGTTAACGAATGGCTGAAAAAAGCTGTACTTCTCTCCTTCCGTTTGCACGACAACCAGCTTATCGAGGGCAGTGAAACCCGCTTTTTCGACAAGGTGCCCGCCAAGTACGCCGAGTTTGATGACGCCGCGTTCCGTAAACAGGGCGCGCGCGTGGTACCGCCGGCCATGGTGCGCAAAGGCGCGTTCATAGCGCCCAACGCCGTGCTGATGCCCAGCTACGTAAACATCGGCGCCTATGTCGGCGAAGGCACGATGGTGGACACCTGGGCCACGGTCGGCTCTTGTGCGCAAATCGGCAAGGGCGTGCATTTGTCCGGCGGTGCAGGCATCGGCGGCGTGCTCGAACCGTTGCAGGCCACCCCGACGATTATTGAAGACAACTGCTTTATCGGCGCACGTTCGGAAGTAGTAGAAGGCGTAATCGTCGGTGAGGGCTCGGTGATCTCCATGGGCGTATTCATCGGTCAGTCCACACCGATTTATGATCGCGACAAAGACGAAATTATCCGCGGCCACGTGCCCCCCGGCTCGGTCGTGGTCGCCGGCAGCCTGCCGCGCGACAATCATCGCTACAGCATCAACTGCGCGATTATCGTGAAGCAGGTCACCGCCAGCACGCGTGCCAAGGTAAGTATTAATGAGTTGCTGCGCAGCGCGGAGTAAGGCCCAGCATGGATTCCGGATCGGCTCTGGCGAGCCGTCCGGAAAGACGCTTGGCTGGATAACCGCATTAGTCCTGTCATTCCGGGCGCGCACCGTGCGACCCGGAATCTATCTCCGTGTCAGCACGTAACCATGCCCATCACCCTTTATGGCCTTAAAAACTGCGATACCTGCGGCAAAGCAAGCCAGTGGCTAAGCAAATCCGGACTCACGTTTGAGTTTGTCGATATCCGGCAAGACGGCGTTGTAGGGAAGCATATGAATGACTGGCTTGAATCCGAGAGCTGGGGAACCCTGCTGAATCGTCGCAGCCGCACCTGGCGAGAATTAACCGATGCCGATCGTGACAACCTGGACGCTGAAAAAGCCAGAAAACTGATGCTGTCGCAACCCACGTTAATCAAACGCCCCGTTCTGGAACACGCCGGCGGGATCCTCGTCGGCTTTTCTGCCGCGCGCTATGAAACCGCGCTGGCCGGGGCGCTCTGATGGCCATGGCCACCGATGCCACGTTGGACCTTGCCTGCGAACTCATAAAGCGCCCGTCTGTAACGCCAGCCGATTGCGGTTGCCAAAGTCTGATTGGCGAACGCCTGGAGGCCTGCGGATTCACGCTTGAAGCACTGCGCTTTGAAGACATTGATAACCTCTGGGCAGTCGCCGGCCAGGACAATAACAGGGGCGGGCCAATACTGTGTTTTGCCGGCCATACCGACGTAGTACCGCCGGGCGATGCTGAGGACTGGACTACAAGCCCGTTCGAGCCGCGTATGCAGGACGGCCTGTTGTATGGCCGCGGCGCGGCGGATATGAAAGGCAGCCTGGCGGCCATGGTTACGGCCGCGGAGCGCTTTCGCGCCGCTCATCCGGGGCATGCCGGGCGTCTGGCGTTTTTACTCACTAGCGACGAAGAAGGCCCGTCCATTCATGGCACCCGCGAAGTTATACAAACCCTGCAACAGCGCGGCGAGCAGATAACCTGGTGCGTGGTGGGCGAGCCCTCGAGCCAGAACGCACTCGGCGATACCATCAAAAACGGCCGGCGCGGGAGCTTGGGCGGCAAAATCACACTGCGTGGCCGCCAGGGCCACGTTGCCTATCCGCAAAATGCGGACAATGCGCTGCATCGTCTGCTGCCTTTGCTGAGCGAGTTAATTACCATCGAATGGGATCAGGGGGATGAACACTTTCCTGCCACCAGCCTGCAAGTTTCCAACCTTCTGGCCGGTACTGGCGCAGATAACGTTATCCCCGGCCGCGCTACGGCACTTTTCAATTTACGCTACTCGCCGGCTTTGAATCCGCAAACCATTCGTGAACGCGTCGATGCGTTATGCGAACGCTACAGCGCCAATGTCGAAATCGAATGGCATCACTCCGGCGAGCCGTTCATCTCCGAATCCGGCGAACTGCTGGATGCGGCCAGCAGAGCCGTGCGAGCGGTCACCGGTCAAAGCCCGCAGCTATCTACCGCAGGCGGCACTTCGGACGGGCGCTTTATCGCCCCCACCGGCGCCCAAGTGGTCGAGCTTGGGCCCGTCAACGCCAGTATCCATCAGGCCGATGAACACGTGCGCATGGACGACCTGACTCGCTTAAGCGCGATTTATGATCGCATCATGCAACAGCTTCTGACGGCTTGAGTTTGGGTTGGGTCGCGATGGCGCGTAAATCCGGATTTTTCTCCAGATAAGCATCCAGCACTTCATCGGCGTAGTGGTAGGCGCGGTAGGCGATGTTATCGAGTTCCTCCCAGTCAAACATGCCCAAGTCGCCCACAGGATGGTGAAATACCAGATCTGCACGCTCCTCCAGCTCCTGCTTCTTGCGCTCATCCACCAGCGTAGCACTATGGAATAATATCTTGAAAATACTCATGTTTTTTTCCTTATAGTTGGTATTTGTCAGCAGCTCCGGGGCGTCGTCACCCACGCCTTCCACGCTTAAATCGCGCGCACGGCTCACATCGGAAAATATAACGCGCCCGCGCCCATGCGCCATCATGGTTTCGAAATCCACGCCGTGCATCAGGCCACCGTCCACAAGCAACTCGCCGCGGTAAACCGTAGGCGGGGCGATACCGGGCACCGCCATGCTGCTGCCGACCCAGTCGACCAGACGGCCGCGATCATGCACCACCGCGCGCCCATGCGTCAGGCTGGTACTGACGCAATAAAACGGCAGCTTGAGGTCTTCGATGCGCGTATCGCCAAATATATTTTCCAGCTGGCTTCTGAATTTCTTGCCGGAAATAAGCGAAACCCGTGATAGCGAATAATCATTCAGGTAATTATTGTCCACGAATGTGGTGCGCATGGTTTCCAGCAAGCTTGTGTAATCCATGCCCATGGCCACCAGCGCCGCTACAAACGCGCCCATGCTGGTGCCGCCAACCGCATCTATGGGCAGGCCTTTTTCATAGAGCGCGCGGATAAGTCCAAGATGGGCAAAGCCGCGGGCGCCGCCCCCGCCGAGCACCAGGCAAAGGCCGCGGCCGGAAGACAGACGCGCCATTTTGCCCATCTCCGCATGATCCAGGCCCGCTGCGATATTGTGATGAAACCCGGCGCCGCACTGCTGGCGCCAGACAAAGGCCGGTGCCGCCTGCGCCTCGTCAGACTGCAAAAGCGCAAGCTCTATCGGTGCGCTCAGGGCTTGCTTTTTCAACCAGGCGAGGTTGGGATAATCCAGCGCGTCACGCTCGGCGTGCGCTACGACGATCACCCGATCGGCTTGCCGCAGGCAGCGGCGCGTCCAGTGGGTGGGCGAATCATCCGCCTGATATAGCAGGTAGCGATAGCGATCTTCGATGTGATTCAGCCACAGCGATAATCGGCTGTTTTTTTCGCTATCCTCGAAAGGTATATTCGAAGCGTCTGCTCCGAGCGCCATCGTCACCCGCTCGGGATCAAGCCGCAGGGTTGCGCCGGCAGGCGCGAGCTGGTCTGAAAATGTCTGGCTAAAGGCGTGGGTGTCGAGGCCCGGATGCGCAGGTAAAATTGCGTAGGTACGGGCGTTTCGCAGGCTATCCCGTGTGTGCGGGCTATCGTCTTCACGCAGGCGCTGCACTATTAAACGCCCGACCCTTAACATCGCCTCCGGATGGCGGCGAAGTGCCTGTTCAAAGGCGGTTTTATCCAACTGCAAAAGCCGGCTGTCGCGCATGGCGATAGCGGCAGTGGCACGTTTTTCACCGGTAATTACAGCGATCTCGCCCACGCTTTCACCCAGGGCGATTTCGCTCAGGAACTCGTCCGGTAGGCCCAGACGCGGCCGCGTCATGCGCAGGCGGCCGTTAACTAATATATACAGCGCATCGCCGGGGGCGCCGATTTTATAAAGATAATCCCCACCGCGAATGCTGATCCACTGCGCGGATTCGGCTAACTCACGAATTGCCCGGCGATCAAGGTCGCGGAACAGGACGCTCTGATTTAATGCGGCATACGCGTCCATGGGCTATATGAACTCGGACGAAATACTTGCTTAAAGTATATATCGGGCAGGAAACGAAAAACCCGGCAAACGCCGGTTTTTTAGTGTGGCAGAACCTAGCCTACGCGGCTTGCTCCATGTCTGCCGAGTAATTACCCTGACTTGCAGCACCGTTGCATTTGGCACGCTGGTAATAAGCTGCCTGGGCGGCCTTCACGTTTTCCGGCTTGCCGCCCCAGGCTTTAAGCGCCGGCGCCTGCAAGGCCCGGCCATAGGAAAAGCTGAGCTTCCAGGGCAAGTCGCCCACACTGTTCATCGCATTCAGATGCGCGGTGGCAATCTCGTCGCTCTGGCCGCCGGACAGAAACACAATGCCGGGCACCGCAGCCGGCACCGTGCGCTTCAAACAGCGCAGCGTTGCACTGGCTACTTCGTCAACATCCGCCTGGTCCGCGCAATCGCTGCCTGAGATCACCATATTCGGTTTCAACAGCATGCCTTCAAGCATTACCCCCTGCGAACAAAGCTCGGCGAAAACCCAGTTCAGGGTCGCCTCGGTAACCGCATCGCAATCATCAATGCAATGGTCGCCATCCATAATTACTTCCGGCTCAACAATAGGCACGATGCCCGCTTCCTGACACAACGCGGCATAGCGCGCCAGCGCATGCGCATTCGTAGCCAGAGAGTTATCGGAGGGCAGCTCGTCGCTGATGTTGATCACTGCGCGCCACTTGGCAAAACGGGCGCCGGCTTCGTAATACTTCGCCAGGCGATCACGCAGGCCATCCAGACCTTCGGTTACGGTTTCGCCGTCGCAACCGGCGAGCGGTTTGGCGCCCTTATCCACCTTGATACCCGGAATAATACCCTTGCTTTCCAGTAACTTGGGAAAAGGTGTGCCATCATCGGATTTTTGAAACAGCGTCTCCTCAAACAGAATCACGCCGCTGATAAACTCTTCCGCACCCTGGGTGGTAAACAGCAAATTCCGGTAAGCCTGACGATTAGCCTCGGTGCATTCGACATTAATGCTGGACAAGCGTTTTTCAATAGTGCCGGTGGACTCATCCGCCGCGAAAATACCCTTACCAGAGGCCACCAATGCCCTCGCTGTATCGATTAACGCTTGTGCTTGCATAGTCAACTCCGCTGTTCTTTTATTAGAGAGAATGTTTTAAATAAA
>JBDNIO010000005.1:0-7101 GCA_041688215.1 Salinisphaeraceae bacterium
AGCTGTGCGGTTCACCTTGCGGCCAAACCACCAGGAGGCGATAAACACGCCCAACATGCCGCCGTGGTAGGACATGCCACCCTGCCAGATATACAGAATTTGTAGTGGGCTACCGACAATAATATCCGGGCGGTAAAACAGGATATAACCTATCCGCCCGCCGAGCACCACGCCGAGCACCACGTAAAAAAGATAGTCGCCGATTTCTTCGCGCGTCCAGTCGATATGCGGCAAACGCGTGCGGTATACCGCCGCCGCCCAGCCGACCAGAAAGCTCAGCAAGTACATCAGGCCATACCAGTGCACGGCCATGGGGCCGAGCGAGATGGCTACGGGGTCAAACTGCGGGTGTGTAAACATGCGCGGATTCTAGCATTAGATAAGTGACAAAAAGACTGCGGCGAAGTGCAGGGTGTTTCACACTGTTACTGATTTTTTCGTTGTTCGTCATTCCCGCGAACGCGGGAATCCATGCTTAGTTGCTGGTATAAACGCAGAAAGATGGATTCCGGGTTTCGCGACGCGAGCCCGGAATGACGGCGTTTTACGGGGTGAGGCATTTCAGATAGACCTGGCCAGACATTTCATTATGCCAACGCAATATCAAACTCGCGCTTGAAACGTTCGGCGAATTCAGCAAACGTGAAGCTGTGATTCTGCGTGCCCGGCTGCTCTATCTTGATTGCGCCCATTAACGACGCCACGCGGCCGGTGGTTTCCCAGTCCATGCCATTTTGCAGGCCGTAGATCAGCCCGGCGCGATAAGCGTCACCGCAACCGGTAGGATCAGACAGGGCTTTCGGCCGTGCGGCAGGCACTTCCAGCACCTTGCCGCCGGTGTGAATGCGGGAACCGCGCGCACCGCGGGTGACGATGTAGGTATCCACCATAGACACGGCATCCTCAAGGCTTAAACCCGCCTTGTCACGCAGCATTTCTGATTCGTAGTCATTGACGGTGACATAGGTTGCCAATTGCATGAAATGCCTGATCTCGTCGCCGTCAAACATCGGCATGCCCTGGCCGGGATCGAAAATAAACGGAATGCCCTGCTCCGCGAATTGCTCGGCGTGCTGCAACATGCCGTCGCGACCATCGGGCGAAATCAGCCCCAAGGTGATGCCTGATTCCGGAACTTTCTGTTCGTGCGCGTTGCTCATGGCGCCGGGGTGGAAAGCGGTGATCTGGTTATCGTCGAGATCGGTAGTGATGTAGGCCTGCGCGGTGTAAGCGTCGCCAATGCGTTTGACGTAATCGCGGGATATGCCGTGCTCGTCCATGCGTTTTTCGTAGTCGTCAAAATCCCTGCCGACTGTGCCCATGGGTTTGCCGTCGGCGCCCAGCAATTTCAGGTTGTAGGCGATATTGCCCGCACAACCGCCAAACTCCTTGCGCAGTTCCGGCACCAGAAAGGACACGCTTAGCATGTGCACCTTGTCGGCCTGAATTTCGTTTTTGAACTGGCCCTGAAAGACCATGATGGTGTCGTAAGCAAAAGAGCCACAGATTAGAGCTGACATTTTTATTACTCGCGCAAAGGCGCCAAGGCGCCAAAAAAAAGAAAAAATAAGTTTGCTAAGGTTTAGTTTCGCTAAATCATTACGGGCCTTGCTTGGAAACTTCGCGTCTTTGCGCCTTTGCGCGAGACGATTTTATTTTTCTGCTTGCCAACGCAGGTCCAGTTCTTTAGCCGCCTTAACCTCGTCCAGGCGTCGCACGGGGGTTGTGTACGGCGCCCCTTTAAGTCGCTCGATATCAGTCTTTGCTTCGTCCCAGATGGCCACCATCGCGTCCACGAAGCCATCCAGGGTTTCCTGTGATTCGGTTTCAGTCGGCTCGATCAGCAGGCATTCCGGCACCAGCAACGGGAAATAAATGGTCGGCGCATGATAACCGTAATCTAGCAGGCGCTTGGCGAAATCGGTGGCGGTGACTTCCAGTGCCTGTTTCTGACGCTTTAACGTAATAATGAACTCGTGGCTGGCACGGCGATTTTCAAACGCCAGGTCGAAGCCTTTTTCGGCCAGCCGTTTCATCAGGTAATTGGCGTTGAGCGTGGCGTATTCGGCCACGCGATGCATGCCTTCACGGCCCAGCAGGCGCGCGTAAATATAGGCGCGGATCAGCACCCCGGCGTTGCCCATGAATGCGGACAATCGCCCAATGCTTTGCGGACACTCGGTTTCGTCGAGCCAGCGGTAGCCGTCCTTCTCTGTTTGCGCCACCACCGGAATCGGCATAAATGGTTTCAGGCGCTCACTGACGCCGACCGCGCCAGAACCCGGTCCACCGCCGCCATGCGGGGTGGAAAAGGTCTTGTGCAGATTCATGTGGATCACGTCAAAACCCATATCACCGGGACGCACCTTGCCCAGAATCGCGTTCAGATTAGCGCCGTCGTAGTACAGCAGGCCACCGGCGTCGTGTACCAGTTTGGCGATCTCAATAATGGCTTTTTCAAATACGCCCAGGGTGGACGGGTTGGTGAGCATAATCCCGGCGGTTTTCGGCCCGATGGCTTTTTTCAGCGCCTCGATATCCACGTCGCCGTCATCAGTGGGTATCTCGCGCACCTTGCAACCGCACATTACTGCTGTGGCCGGGTTGGTGCCGTGGGCAGCGTCGGGCACTAGAATTTCGTTACGCTCGAAGTCTTCGCGTGCGCGGTGATAGGCCATCATCATGGCCACCCCGGCGAATTCGCCTTGCGCACCGGCCATCGGTGTTAACGACACCGCGCGCATGCCGGTCACGTCTTTCAGCATTTCCTGCAATTCGAACATACAGACCATGAAACCCTGGCTGTGCGAAGCCGGCGCTAGCGGATGCCGACTCAAAAATCCCGGCAATTTGGCCAGCGTATTACAGGCCCGCGGGTTGTACTTCATGGTGCACGAACCCAGCGGGTAGAAATGCGTATCGATGGAAAAATTACGCTGCGACAGGCGCGTGTAGTGGCGCACCACGTCCAGTTCCGACATTTCCGGCAGACCCAGCGCCGACTCGCGGCGCATGTTTTGCGGGATGCCGTCTACTGGCGGCATCGACAGGGGTGCCTGGGCTGCGGCGCGGCGTCCGGGACGGCTATGTTCGAATATTAGAGCTTCGGTCATATTAATGTTTCGCGCAAAGGCGCAAAGACGCCAAGAAATAAACCTTTTCGGCGTTAGTGTCTTTGCGTGAATCTTCTACTTCACAACGCATTGAGTGCAGCTTGATAATCGGGCTCGTCGGCGATTTCTGATACCAGTTCGCTGTGCAGTACCTGGTCGTTTTCATCCAGCACAACCACGGCGCGGGCGGATACGCCCGCCAGCGGGCCGTCGGTGATCAGGGTGCCATAATCTTCGGCGAAGGATTTGTCGCGCAGCATGGAAAGCGATTGCACGTTTTCCAGATTATTCTCGCCGCAGAAGCGTCCCTGCGCGAACGGCAGGTCGGCGGATACCATAAGCATGACGACATCTGAATGTTCTTTGGCGTAGTCATTGAATTTTTTTACCGACATGGCGCAGGTCGGCGTATCCATGCTCGGGAAAATATTCAGGATTTTGCGTTTTCCGGAGTAATCGGCCAGGCCATGATCGCCGAGTTTGCCGTCGGTTAAACGAAAATCCGGCGCTTTGTCGCCCTTGTTCGGTAGTTCGCCATTGGTGTTGCAGGTGTTGCCTTGCAGGGTAATTTTAGCCATGTTTTATTTCCTTCTAAGATTAAATCAGGCGACGGCCGAGGTACTGCCCAGGCGTTCAAGTACTTCAGCCAGCGCGCCAGCGTAGGCGTCCAGGTCTTCTTCGGTTTTGGTTTCGGTGGCGCAGACCAGCATACAATCTTCCAGTTCAAGATAATCACGGCCCAGTGCATAACCACCAAGTATGCCGCGCTCGGCCAGCGCATTGAGCACGGTGGCTACCGGTTGCGTCAGACGAATCACGACTTCGTGGAAATGCGCCGCGCTAAACACTGGTTCCACGCCATGAATCTGGCCAAGGCGCTGCGCAAGCTCGCGCGTATTTTGCAGACTGGCGGCCGCCACGCGTTGCAAGCCTTCGGGGCCAAGCAAGGCCATGTGGATTGTGGCGGCGGTAACCAGTAAACCCTGATTGGTGCAGATATTGGAGGTCGCCTTGGAGCGGCGGATATGCTGTTCGCGCGGTTGCAGGGTGAGCGTGTATCCGGGTTTTCCTTCCAGGTCCACGGTGCGCCCGCAGATGCGGCCGGGCATTTGTCGCACATGTTGCTGGCGGCAGCACATGATGCCGACATAAGGCCCGCCGGAAGACAACGGCACGCCCAGCGGCTGGCCTTCGCCGCAAACGATATCCACGCCTTGCTCGCCCCATTCGCCCGGCGGTTTGATCAGCGCCAGCGCCAACGGATTGACTACCGCAATCACCAGGGCGCCTTGTGCATGCGCCCAGTCGGTAAGCGCGTCCATGTCTTCCAGGTTGCCAAAAAAATTCGGCTGTGGAATGACCAGGGCGGTGATGTCTTCGCCTTCGAACCGGGCCAGTGCATCGACCAGCGTAGTGCCGCGCTCGGTGCAGTAGGGCAGCTCGTCAAAAACAATTTTCTGATTACTGCAAATAGCTTCCGCGACCTGGCGATAGCTTGGATTAACTGTCGATGGCACCAGAATACGGTTCGACTTGGATTTACGATTCGCGCGCACGGCCATCAACACCGCTTCGGCCAGCGAGGAGGCGCCGTCGTAGAGCGAAGCGTTGGCTACTTCCATGCCGGTCAGTCCGCACATCATGCTCTGGTATTCGTAGGTGAGTTGCAGCGTGCCCTGGCTGGCCTCGGGCTGATACGGGGTATAGGCGCTGTAGAATTCGCCACGGGTGGTAATCTCCCAAACCGCCGCCGGAATGTGATGCTCGTAGGCACCAGCGCCGATAAAACACAGGCTGCCCGCGTCTTGCGCGGCGCGTTCGTGCATTAACCGGGTGATCGCCATTTCGCTGACGCCCGCGGGCACGTTTTCCAGGCTGACGCCACGTAATTCCTGCGGGATTTCGTCGAATAATTCTTCGATGCTGTCGGTGCCGATGACCTCGAGCATGGCTTGCACATCTGTCTGGGTATGGGGATTAAAGGGCATGTATTAACTCTTTTAAGGGCTTAAGCCTCGTCTTCGATAAATTCCTGATAGGCGTCGGCGTCCATCAAATCGTCCAGGTCGGACTCATCGCCGAGCTTGATTTTCATTAACCAGCCACCGCCGTAAGCGTCCTGATTAACAAACTCCGGCGAGTCGGTGAGGTCGTCGTTTACTTCCAGCACTTCGCCGGTTACCGGCGCGTAAATATCGGACGCGGCTTTCACCGATTCCACCACCGCGCAAGCGTCGCCGGCGGCCAGCGTTTCGCCCACTTCCGGCAATTCTACGAATACCAGATCGCCCAGCAATTCCTGGGCATGGTCGCTTATGCCGACCAGCACGCTGCCATCGTCTTTTTTGTGTATCCATTCATGGGTTTTGGTATAGGCCAGTTCACTCGGTATTTCACTCATGATTCAACTCCCTGGTTTGTATTAGGCGTCCGCATACGTAACGGCGACTTTACAAGTCTATTTTTGATTTTGCCATTGCGCACGAAAGGATATTTCACAATTCGAGCGGATACCCACTTGTCGCGAATTTGAACTTCCACTTCGCCTTCCCAATCACGGGGCACCCGTGCCAGGCCGATAGAACGCTCCAGTGTGGGGCCATATCCGCCGCTGGTTACTTCGCCTTCGCCGTCTTTACCCGCGTGGCGAACGGCTTGATGAGAGCGTATGATGCCCTTGCCTTCCAGCAGCAGACCCACCATTTGCTGGTCGGCATGCTCACGCGCATATTCCAGCGCCTCGCGGCCAATAAACTGGCGGCCCTCGGGTTCCCAGGCCACGGTCCAGCCGAGCCCGGATTCCAGCGGGTGGTGGTCTTCGTCCATATCCTGGCCGTACAGATTCAGCCCGGCTTCCAGACGCAAGGTGTCGCGCGCGCCCAGCCCACAGGGCGCAACGCCCTGTTTAATGAGATTCTTCCAGAGATTTTCCGCCTCACCCGCGGGTACGATGAGCTCGAAACCATCCTCGCCGGTGTAACCGGTGCGGCCGACCAGCCAGTCACCGTCGTGCGCCCCATAGAACGGCTTCAGATTCATGGCCTGGGCATCGAGTTCTTCGTCCAGCACTTCGCCGGCCTTATCGCGCGCATTCGGCCCCTGCACGGCGATAATCGCGAGGTCATCGCGCTGGCGCACCTCGACATCGTAAGCACGCGCCTGAGCCTTGATCCACGCCATGTCTTTTTCTGTAGTACCCGCATTTACAACAACCCGGTAGTGGTCGTCACTCAGGTGATAGGCAATCAGATCATCCACCACCCCGCCGCGGGTATTTAACATGCAGGTGTACAGAGCCTTGCCCGGGGTGTTGGCCTTGGCCACATCGTTGGCCCAGAGGATGCGCAGAAAATCCGTGGCGCCGGCGCCGGTAATGTCTACCGCGCTCATGTGCGATACGTCGAACATGCCTGCGTCATTGCGCACGGCGTGATGCTCGTCGATTTGCGACCCGTAATTCACCGGCATATCCCAGCCGGCGAAATTGACCATGCGCGCACCGGCGGCCTGGTGGGCGTCGAATAATGGCGTGTGTTTTCCCATGAGCTACTTCCGCTGGCGAACAAAAAAAGGGCGGCAGACCGCTGTGAAGTCTGCCGCCCCTCTGTCCGTTTCACCTGAGAGATTAGCCCCGTCGGTGTCTTGGCCCCTTCAATCAGGGCAAGCGCTCTCCAGAGTCAACCCGGATATAACATCCGTGCCACGCGGTCCTTTTGCCTGAGCGTTTATCGGGCGATATGCGCCTTCGGCGCCCTGCCGCCGCCAGTTGAAAGGCGATGGCCGGGTCTCTCCCGCGTGGTTGCGGTTGAGGGGTGGACTATACCGGGGCCCGGCTGTGATGCCAAGCGCGAGCCTCTTCCAATACGAAATGAGTCTGAAGCCAGGCACATGTTTCCAACATGAAATGAGTCTGAGCTAAGCATAACCGTTCAAGATGGTGGGATGAAACTCATCATGAACGTCAAACATTTAACGACCTTGCAGCAAG
>JBDNIO010000189.1:0-11670 GCA_041688215.1 Salinisphaeraceae bacterium
CGGCAGCGACCAACGGCCCCTGCAGGTAACCCTGGCAACGCTGCCCAGTATCGCGCCCGAGTCCACGGACACGATTGCGACTCTTGACCAGCGCGGCGAAAGTAAGCTTTCACGGCCGGCAGCCTCAGATTCGGGTGATAACGCAGATGAAATTACTGCGACTCTTGCTGGCCCGGTCGACCCGGTCGGCCAGAGTAACGCCGCCTCCACCCCGATACTTGCGCGCGCCACTGGTGCGTCGCACCAGAAACCCGGGCACACCAGAACCGCCTTTCAGGCGCAGAGCAGCCGCCAGACAAACACGCAAATCGCCCAGACACGCAGCGCAAAATATGATTTGCGCGCGGCCTATCTGGAATCCTGGCGGCAAGTGGTAGAACGCAGGGGCAACCGCAGCCTGTCCGACACCCTGGTACAGCAAAGTGCCGGCAAACGCCTGACCCTGGAAGTAACGCTGGATGCCGACGGTTATTTGTTAAACACCCGCGTGCGCCGCAGTTCCGGCAGCCCGGCGCTGGACGCCGCGGCGCAAAACATTCTGCGCAGCGCAGCACCTTTCAGCAGCTTCCCGCCGGCGTTGCGAGCGCATTACCAGAAACTCAGTTTTGCCTATGACTGGCGTTTTTTAGGCGATATCGGCCCCTGAATACAAGCTGCTTCTGCATTTCGCAATGGCAAGCGCCGCGCGGATTACTCATAATGCCGACATGAGCGATGACTTCCTGAATAATCAGTTTCTAGTGGCCATGCCCAACGTGGTGGCCGGCGCATTCGACCACAGCGTTACCCTGTTATGTGATCACAGCAGCGAGGGCGCCATGGGCCTGGTCATCAACCGCCCGACCGATCTGGATTTGCGCGAAATGCTCAGCCATATGCAGATTGACTGCAAAGCCCTGCAAGCCCCGGCTGCCATCTTCTGGGGCGGTCCGATACAACCCGAGCGCGGCTTTGTGCTGCACCGCCCCGCCGGACACTGGGAATCCACCCTGTACCTTGAAGACGGCGTTGCCGTTACCACCTCCAAGGACATACTCGAAGCCATCGGCCGCGGCGAAGGCCCGGCTGAATATATCGTCACCCTCGGTTACGCGGGCTGGGGCAGCGGCCAGCTTGAGGACGAAATTATGGCCAATAGCTGGCTGAACACGCCCACGGACAGCGCCATTATTTTTTCCACACCCAGCGATGACCGCTGGTCGGCAGCCGCAAGATTACTTGGGGTCGATCCCAGCACGCTGTCGGGAAATGCCGGCCATGCCTGAGTCCCACACCACTCCCAACAATGACATCGTCCTGGGTTTTGACTTCGGCACCAAACGCATCGGCGTGGCCGTGGGTAACGGCCTGTCGGGCAGCGCGCAGGCGCTGACGACCCTGCACCACCAGGGCGAACCCGATTGGGAAGGCGTTGTAAGGCTGGTCAATGAATGGCGCCCGCAAGCGCTGGTGGTCGGTATGCCCCTGCTGCAGGACGGCGGCGAGCAACCGATGACCGCGCATGCGCGCAAGTTCATCAACGAACTCGGGCAATTGTTTTCGTTGCCGGTGCATGAAGTTGATGAAGGCTTCAGCTCGATTGAAGCCGAAGTGCGCCTGCGCGAACAACGCGCCAGCGGTGCGCGCAGGCGTCGGCTGGCGCAGGGCGACACCGATTCCATGGCCGCGCAGGTTATCCTAGAATCCTGGCTGGCGGACAATGCGGGATGAGTGAATTGCTGAATATCAATGTAGAAAACGAGCTCGCGAAGCTAGCCGAGCGACTGCAGCCTCTGACCCGGGGCGACCCCGAGCCGGTGATGGTCGGCATCCATACCGGCGGCGCCTGGGTAGCCGAACGGCTGCATCAAATGCTGAATATGAAAACGCAACTATGCACGCTGAATATCAGTTTTTACCGGGACGACTTCTCGCGCCGCGGCCTGCATCCACACGTCGGCCCATCCGATATTTCTGCCGACATCGAAAACCGCTGTGTGATTCTGGTAGACGACGTGCTGCATACCGGGCGCACCGTACGCGCGGCGATGAACGAGTTGTTTGATTACGGCCGCCCGGCAGGGATTAAGCTCGTGACATTAGTGGATCGCGGTGGCCGCGAGCTGCCGATCAGCGCCGATTATGTAGGCGTTACGCTTGACGATATCGCCGCGAACCAGCAAATAAAATTGACCGGACCCGACCCGCTGCGACTGGAGCAAAGATGACGGCGCAAATCGACAGCAACGGCAAACTGCGGCACCTGCTTACCGTTGAAGGCCTCGGCGCCGAACTGATTACCGACATTCTCGACATCGCTGACTCATTCCTGCCGGCCGCGCAGCAACCGCCGAAAAAAGTCCCGCTGCTGCGCGGCACCACCGTCGTAAACCTGTTTTTCGAACCTTCGACGCGCACGCGCACCACGTTTGAGCTGGCCGCCAAACGCCTGTCCGCCGATGTGCTGAACATGCAGATGGAAAGCTCGTCCAAAAACAAGGGCGAGGACGATCTCGACACACTCTTCACACTGCAAGCCATGGGCGCTGATGTGTTTGTTATCCGCCATCCGGAAAACGGCGCAGCCGCCTATTTTGCCGAGCACGTGGCCGATAACGTCGCCGTGCTGAACGCCGGCGACGGTAGCAACGCCCATCCCACTCAGGCCCTCCTGGACGTGCTTACGATCCGCCGCCACAAACCTGACTTTGCAAATCTATGCGTGGCCATTGTGGGCGACGTGCGCCACTCGCGCGCCGCGCATTCCGACATCCACGCCCTGCGCGCGCTGGGGGTGCCCGAAATACGTGTGGTTGCGCCGGAGTGCCTGTTGCCGGAAAACCCCGACGCACTAGGCGTGCGTGTCTGCGCCGACTTAAATGAAGGCCTGGCAGACGTGGATGCCGTTATCGCCCTGCGTATTCAGCACGAACGCTTTACCGATACCAAGCTGCCCGGAATTCAGGATTACCGCCGCCAGTTTGGCTTGAATGCAGACAACATCGGCGCGCTGCGCAAAGACACCATCATCATGCACCCGGGCCCGATCAACCGCGGCGTGGAGATAGACCCGGATGTGGCCTATGGCCCGCAGTCCGTAATTCTCGAACAGGTCAGAAACGGCATCGCCGTGCGTATGGCGGTGATGGCGATGATCGCCGGCGGCGGGCGCGGCGCTGCCAGTTAACTGCTTACGGTTGGCGCTGCTGGCCCTGTTGAGCTTGTCCGCCCGGAGTGGCATCAAAAATGGGGTCTTTTTCCGGCGGGCTGTCGCTCGCACAGGCAGCCAGTACGAAAGCCATCACTGCCGCTAACGTCAGGGTTTTTATGCAGGCATGTTTTTTCATGTTGGCTCCAGTTTCAGTTTGCATGAAACAATAGTGGTTATAACGATAATTCAGGTGTCGCATAAAAACGCGTCAGCGTAGAAGGCACACAACTATTCACGCATTAGATTATGAACACAGATGCGCGCAGAGAGAGGGTCTTGCTTGTACTTTGAAATCTTTCCTCTGTGCGCCTCTGTGGTTTTAAAAGAAGATTTAAGTGGTTCTAACACTCACTCAGGTTATTTCGTCTTTCCGGAAAATGCATAGCATTTATCCGGAATCCAGGTAGATTTAAGCCATAGATTCCGGGTCTCGCTACGCGATCCCGGAATGACGGCCCAATTACCTGAATCGTCGTAAGAACCACTAAGATTTAAAATATGTAGCGCGACATCGCCAAGACCTGATTCAGCGTAAGAGTCACTTAAACAATAGGCGGCTCGGTCCAGGTCCAGCCATCATCCACATCCTCTTCGGGATGATGTTCACTGCGGAAAGCGGCGACCTGTCCGGCCACTTCGCGTGCGCCCTGCACCCGCGCCACATGATAAATGGCATCCCCGGCGTGCACCAAAGGCAAGTTCGTGCGTCCGATTACTATGCCCGAATGGTCTGCCAGCACCTCAATTTCTTTTTCGCCAAACGGGTCGGCCACGATCGCCAGGGTCGAGCCCTTGCGCACGCGTTTACCCAGCCGCGTTGTAACCCGCAGGATGCCGCTGCTGGGCGCGCGCACCCAGTTTGAGTCGAGCGCGATTACCGGGTTGGCCAGCGTGCGGCGTTTGCCGCGCAGGGGCAGCATTTCCAGATCGCGCAATACGCCAGTAATGCCGCGCACACCCGCGCGCACGGAAAATTCATCAAAGCGCAGGGCTTCGCCGGCTTCGTAAAGAATCATCGGCAAGCCCTTGCTGCCGGCGTATTCGCGCAGCGAGCCCTCGCGCAGGGCGGCGTTCACGATTACCGGACAACCAAAGGCTTCGGCTAGGCGTTTGTTTTCGTCTTCTGAAAGGTCGGCGCGGATTTGCGGCAAGTTCGGTCGATGGATGGCGCCGGTGTGCAGATCGATGCCGTAATCCGCTTTATCCACAATTTCCTTGACCAGTACATTGGCCAGACGCGCAGCAACCGAGCCGGTTTCCGAGCCAGGAAAACAGCGGTTCAAATCCCTGCGATCGGGCAGGTAACGAGAGTGCCGCAGAAAGCCGTGCACGTTGACGATAGGCACAGCGATCAACGTACCGCTCAGGCTTTTCAGCGCCGATAATTTGAGCAGCCGACGGATGATTTCTACGCCGTTTAGTTCGTCTCCGTGCAGCGCCGCGGAAACAAACACACGCGGGCCGGGCCGTCGCCCACGCACCACATGCACCGGCATGGTAAGCGCGGCGTGAGTGTATAAATCGGCCACCGGCAGGTCGATTGTCGTGCGCGTGCCAGCCTTGATTTCGGTGCCGCCTATGATGAGCGGCTCTGTTTTGGGTTCAGCTTTAACCACGGTTACTCACAGCAGATGTCGATTATTTACTATGCGAGTGTCTGGCAGGCGCTTAGTTAACCACCCCCACGAGTGCGCGTCTTGCCATATCTGTGATTTTTTTCGATGAACTGGATGATTTGCCCGGCGATGTCCTTGCCGGTGGCGGTTTCGATACCTTCCAGTCCGGGCGAGGAATTGACTTCCAACACCACCGGACCGTGATGTGAACGCAGCAAGTCCACGCCCGCGAGATTCAGGCCCATGATCTTGGCTGCGCGTACGGCGGTGGAACGCTCCTCCGGGGTAATCTTGATCACGCTCGCCGTACCACCGCGGTGCAGGTTGGAGCGGAACTCGCCCTCCTTGCCCTGGCGCTTCATCGAGGCAACAACCTTGTCACCCAGAACAAGACAACGGATATCCGCACCGCCGGCCTCTTTGATAAATTCCTGCACCAGAAAGTGGGCGTCCAGATTCCGGAATGCATCGATCACCGACTCGGCAGCCTTGCGGGTTTCTGTAAGCACCACGCCCTTGCCCTGGGTGCCTTCGGTCAGCTTGATGACGTAGGAATTGCCGCCGACCAGTTCCAGCAGGTCGTCGGTATCATCCGGCGAGTGGGCGAAACCGGTTACCGGTAAACCAATCCCCTTGCGCGACAGCAATTGCATGGAACGCAATTTGTCGCGCGAACGCGAGATCGCCACCGATTCATTCAGCGGATAGGTGCCGATCATCTCGAACTGGCGCAGCACCGCGCTGCCGTAAAACGTAACCGAGGCGCCGATACGCGGGATAATCGCATCGCCCGCTTCAAGTTTGCGGCCCTTGTAGTGAATTTCCGGCTTGTGCGGCACGATATTCATGTAACAGCGCAACGGGTCGACAACCAAGACTTCATGCTCGCGCTCCTTGCAGGCCTCGACCAGGCGCCGCGTGGAATACAGATTGCGGTTACGCGAGAGAATGGTGATTTTCATGATTTTTACCTAACAAATAAGATGCGGTCGGCTCGACCCGCAGGTGCTGCATGGCGGTGCGGCCGAGCAGCATTCTAAATAACATGGTATCGCGCGCGGTAAGTGTAAGTTCAATCGGCCAGTGCGTGGCGCCCAGATTAAGTTCGGTACCGATAACACAGCGCATTTCCCGGTGGCCGCCGGAGTCGGTAACGCTTCGTTCATCAATCACTTCGGCCGTGCACCAGATTTCGGTGTCGGTATCGCGCTGTAGCGGGTGTACGCCAAAACGTACCTGCAGCGCGCCGCCTTCGCGATAGGTTTCCAGCGCAAAACTGTGCAGCACGGAGGTGCGCGCGCCGGTATCTACCTTGGCCTTGATCTGGTGGATTCCCAGACCTGGCAAACTCACCCATTCCCGCCAGCCGACCAGGGCTTTTTCACTGTTATTTGAAGGGTCCGCGTTGCTCACTATTGGCGTGAGTTTATCACAGGGGCTATTTGCCAAAAGAGAATCAATTTTCCAGATTGTTGTGCGAATCGGCGTTATCCAGGGCCACACTGCGCTCGATTATGCCATTCTCCACCAACGCAAAAAGTGAGTCTTCGAAGGTCAGCATGCCTTGGCTCTGGGCAGTGTCGGCCATGGCTTCGCGCACGGCTTCGATGCGGCCTTTCAGGATCAGTTCGGCCACGTAGGGCGTGTTCAACAGCGGCTACGCGCATGCCGTCTTTGCCGCGCACCAGCCGCTGCGAAATAATCGCCTGAAGGTTCAGCGACAAATGCATATATAACTGCTCGCGCGCCTCTTGCGCATACATGCTGACGATACGTTGCAGGGTCTGGTAGGCGTTTGTAGAGTGCAAGGTTGAAATCGCAAGATGGCCGGTACCAGAAAGGTCCAGACAGGCATCAACAGTGTCGCGGTCGCGCACCTCGCCAATCAGTACCACGTCCGGCGCCTCGCGCAAGACCGAGCGCAGGGCGTTGGCGTAAGAGCGGGTATCCGTGCCGATCTCGCGCTGATTAACTATGGACTTGCGGTGGCTGTGCATAAACTCCACCGGGTCTTCGATCGTCAGAATATGGCCGCTGGTATTTGCGTTGCGATGGTTGACCATCGCGGCCAGGGTGGTCGACTTGCCGGAGCCGGTGGCGCCCACGCACAGAATCAGGCCGCGTTTGCGCATGACCAGTTCGCTCAAAATCGGCGGCAGGCCCAGCTCCGCAAGCTCCGGCACCGGGCCGATATTACGCAGCACCATAGCCACGCTGTTGCGCTGGCGGAAAACGTTGACCCGGAAACGCCCGATGTTTTTATAGCGGATGGCGAAGTCCACCTCGCGCAGGGAACGAAAAGTAGTTTGCATCTCGGGCGTCATGATGCTGTCGGCCAGTGCGGCAATAGTCTCCTGGGCGAGCTTTTCCCCCGCATCACCGCCCACCGCATAGGTTTCCCCCTGGATGCGGAGCATCGCCGGGGCGTTGCTGGTGAAGTAAAGATCGGAAGCCTTCCTGTCGATGGCCAACTGCAGGTAAGGCCCAATGTCCAACATTTTTTCGCTCATATATCTAACATTTTAGTAGTTTTAATGATGGTTCAGATATCAAATATAAAACGTGTCATCGTCGAAGGCACACAACAACCCACCCCTCCAATGATGAACACAGAGGCGCGCGGAGGCGCACAGAGGATTTTGCTTGTCCGAAATCTTTTCCTCTGTGCGCCTCTGCGCGCCTCTGTGGTAAAAGAAGATTGAAAAATATGTAGCGTGAGAATCACTAATATTTTTAGCGGTGGCCGAAGGATTAACCCCGGAACAGCCCCTGACCTTCTTCGTGACCTTCTTTTTGCACTGTCATGCCTTTGACCACTTCGTCTTCATTCAGATCCTGTTTGCCGCGTTTGCTGTTGAGCTTGATCTGCAAGCGTATTTCGTTCTGTGAATCCGCGTTACGCAGGGCCTCGCTGTAGTCAATTACGTGGTCTTCATAGAGATCAAACAGGAACTGATCAAACGTGACCATGCCCTGCTCGGTGGAGCGCTTCATGACTTCCTTTATCTCCCCCACCTCGCCGCGGAATATCAGATCGGAAATCAGAGGCGTATTCAGCATGATCTCCATTGCCGCCACGCGCCCGCCGGATTCGCGTCGTATCAGGCGCTGGGAAACAATCGCGCGCAGATTCAGCGACAAATCCATCAGTACCTGTTCGCGTTTATCCTCGGGGAAAAAGTTGATGATGCGGTCCAGCGCCTGATTGGCGCTGTTGGCGTGCAGGGTGGTGAGCACCAGATGCCCGGTTTCGGCAAACTGCACGGCGTATTCCATGGTTTCGCGGGTACGCACCTCGCCCACCAGAATCACATCCGGCGCCTGGCGCAGGGTGTTCTTCAGCGCGTTGTCCCAGGAATCGGTATCCACCCCCACTTCACGCTGGGTCACCACGCATTTGCCGTGCGGATGCACGTACTCGATGGGGTCTTCAATACTGATGATATGCCCGGCGGTATTTTGATTCCGGTGGCCGATCATGGCCGCCAGTGAGGTCGATTTGCCCGAACCGGTGGCGCCCACGAACAACACCAGACCGCGTTTGGACATGACCACATCCTGCAGGGTCTTGGGCAGGCCCAGTTCTTCAAACGTGGGGATCTCGGTATTTATAGTGCGCAACACCGCGCCCGCACGCCCCTGCTGAACGAACGCGGAAACACGAAAGCGCCCGATCTGGGGCGGATTTATGGCGAACTGGCATTCCTTGGTGGCATCAAATTCCTTGGCCTGACGGTCGTTCATGATGGCCCGCACAATGAGCGCGACGTCTTCATGCGACAGCTTCTTCTCCATGGCCGGATTGATGTGCCCATCCACCTTGATGGCCGGCGGAAAGTCTGCGGTAAGAAACAGGTCAGACCCGTTTTTGGCCTTCATCGCCTTGAGCAATTCGGTAACCAGTTTCGTTGCTTGGTCGCGTTGCATGGTTCTCTCCTGCGCTTAAAACGCTTCCTTGTTCTGGGCGTGGCGGCGCGCGTCTTCACGGCTCACTGTGCCCTTGCGCACCAGCTCCAGCAGACACTGGTCCAGCGTCTGCATGCCCACGGACTGGCCGGTCTGAATCGCGGAATACATCTGCGCGACTTTGTTTTCACGAATCAGGTTACGGATCGCAGGTGTGCCGATCATGATTTCATGCGCGGCTATACGGCCACCCCCCTTCTTTTTCAACAGCGTTTGCGCAATAACAGCGCGCAGTGATTCAGACAGCATGGCGCGGATCATGTCTTTTTCGGCCGCCGGAAATACATCAATAATACGGTCGATGGTTTTCGCAGCCGACGAGGTATGTAGCGTGCCGAATACCAGATGCCCGGTTTCGGCCGCGGTCAACGCCAGCCGGATGGTTTCCAGATCGCGCAATTCGCCGACCAGAATCGTGTCCGGATCTTCACGCAGCGCCGAGCGCAGGGCTTCGTTAAAGCCTAGCGTGTCGCGGTGCACTTCGCGCTGGTTGATCAGCGATTTCTTGGATTCGTGCACAAACTCCACCGGGTCTTCAATGGTAAGAATATGCCCCAGGTCGGTTTCGTTCTTGTGATTAACCATGGCCGCAAGCGTGGTCGACTTGCCCGAGCCAGTGGGCCCGGTAACCAGCACGATGCCACGTGGCAGGTCGGCAATGTCCTTGAATATGGCTGGCGCCTTCAAATGCTCCAAGCTCAGAACCTCGGAAGGAATGGTGCGAAACACCGCCGCCGCGCCTCGGCCCTGGTTGAATGCGTTAACGCGAAAACGCGCCAGGTTGGGTATTTCAAACGAAAAGTCCGTTTCCAGAAACTCCTCATAGGTCTTGCGCTGCTTGTCGTTCATGATGTCATAAATCAGGTCATAGACCTCTTTATGTTCCATCACCGGCAGGTTGATGCGGCGCATGTCGCCGTCCACGCGAATCATCGGTGGCAAACCGGCTGACAAATGCAGATCGGACGCGTCCTGCTTGACGCTAAACGCAAGTAGCTGGGCAATGTCCATGGGGCTCCCTTGATTTTTATTGCTAAACTAGCCGGATTCGTTTGCCCCGGCAACCAGATTTATTATGACCAGTGAAGTGGCACCCAATTTAGCACGGCTGCGCCACCGAATCGCCGACGCTGCGCAAGCCGCGAACCGCCCTGCCGACGACATTACCCTGGTGGCGGTCAGCAAAACCCAACCTCTGGAAAAAATTCGCGAGGCCGCAGCCGCCGGACAAACCCATTTTGGCGAAAACTACCTGCAGGAAGCGCTGGATAAAATCCAGGCTTTGGACGAACACAACCTCACCTGGCACTTTATCGGCCCACTACAATCCAATAAAACCCGCGACATCGCGGCGTATTTTGACTGGGTGCATTCGGTCGACCGGCTGAAAATCGCCCGGCGCCTGTCTGACCAGCGGCCGGATGATCTGCCGCCACTGAATCTGTGCCTGCAAGTCAATATCAGTAACGAACCCAGCAAGTCTGGCGTTTCGGTGCAGGCCTGCGCTGATCTGGCCACAGAAATAGCCAAGTTGCCCCGGCTACGGCTGCGCGGGTTGATGGCCATACCGGCGTGGTCCGAATCCGAAGCCGAGCAGCGCAAGCCCTTCGCACAATTACGCCAACTTCATGCAGAGCTGTGCGCCAGTGGTCTGGAGTTGGATACACTGTCCATGGGCATGAGTGACGATCTTGAAGCCGCTATTCTTGAAGGCGCAAGCATCATACGCATCGGCACCGCAATATTCGGTTCACGCACAGAGACACAGTAATGAATAACCAGGACGCACTGAAACGCCAGGCCGCCGAGGCCGCCTACGAATATGTACAGGAGGGTCAATGGCTGGGCGTAGGTACCGGCTCCACGGTGAATCAGTTTATCGACGTACTGGCCGAGCGCCAACCGCGTCTCGAGGGTTGCGTTTCCAGTTCCGAGGCCACCACGCAAAAACTCAAGGCAGCGGGTTTTGCTGTGGAAGAGCTTAATCTGGCGGGCGACCTGCCCGTTTACATCGACGGCGCCGACGAGGCCAGTCCGCATTTAGCCCTGATCAAGGGCGGCGGTGGCGCGCTCACGCGTGAAAAGATTATCGCCGGCGCCAGCGCGCAATTTATTTGTATGGTGGATGCGTCCAAACAAGTCGACCTGTTGGGGCGCTTCCCGTTACCGGTTGAGGTCATCCCGATGGCGCGCAGTTTTGTGGCCCGGCAACTGGTCAAACTCGGCGGCGAACCCGAACTGCGAGAAGGTTTCACAACCGACAATGGCAACCCGATTCTGGATGTACACAACCTGGAAATCCTGAACCCGGTGGAGCTGGAACGTCAGATCAACGCCATCCCCGGCGTCGTGACGGTCGGCCTTTTTGCACAGCGCCCAGCGGATGTGCTGATTGTAGCTGGCGATGGCGGCATCACGACGCTTAAACGCTAGGTTGCTTTAATCGCTTAGCCACCCTGAAGAACCAGGCCAGCCCCTGGCCGCCCGTTTGCGGGTGTGTCGGTTACTGGGCCTGGTCTTCCTGCGGCAGCGGCTCCACAACAATGGAGCTCTCGAGTCTTTCTGGGGCGGGCTCCTGTTCTTCCCCGGGCGGCGGATAGTTGCCGGAGAGTAAGCGCGCTGGCTTACCTACATTCAACACTTCCGAATACAAAACGTTCTGGTCGGTGGTGTAGCGCACCCGCAACCTTTGCGTCTCGTTACCTACCGAGGCTGCAATGGGATTGGTGGCGATTTCACTGATGCCAAGCGTACCCACTGAATCCCCCCGGAAAACCCGGAGACCATTTAGTTTGAGTCAGGCCGCGATGGCCGACTCTGCGAATTGGCGATAATACTCGGCTTCTTTCTCCGCCGGAGGCACATCGCCGATAGACTCTAACAAGCGCCGGTGATTAA
>JBDNIO010000190.1:0-18409 GCA_041688215.1 Salinisphaeraceae bacterium
ATGCCTGGTGACAACGTCACCATGAACGTGGAACTGATTGTACCCATCGCCATGGAAGACGGCCTGCGCTTCGCTATTCGCGAAGGTGGCCGTACCGTGGGCGCGGGTGTGGTGACCAAGATTACCGAATAATGCGTGAGGGGTGAGGCGTGAGGCGAAAGGCGGATTAAGAAGCAGAGTATCGAGTTTCTTTCCGCCTCACGCCTCACCCTTCTCGCCTCACAAAAAACTGTGCTAAACTTCCGCGCCTTTTGACAAGGCACCTTAGGCCAGTAGCTCAATTGGCAGAGCAGCGGTCTCCAAAACCGCAGGTTGGGGGTTCGAGTCCCTCCTGGCCTGCCACACGCATGTCTAATACTTAGTCCAGGCCACTGAAAAAGCGAGATTTAATGGCAACCCAAGAGGAACATTCCAGCTCCATACTTGATACCGCTCTGTTGTGGCTGGCAGTGGGCGTGCTATGTGCCAGTATCTTTGGTTATTACTGGTTCGAGCCGCAATATAACGACCTGATTCGCGTACTGGGCATGCTCGCTGGCTCCGCGTTGGCCGTGGTTATTGCCCTGCAGACCAGTACCGGTAAAACCGCGTGGTCCTATGTGCAGGGCTCGCGCACGGAATTGCGCCGGGTCGTGTGGCCCACCCGTCAGGAAACCATACAAACCACCTTGATGGTGATTGTAGTGGTGCTGATTCTCGCGGTTTTCATCTGGGCGCTGGACGTAGTTCTCGCCTGGGGCGTACAGATTATGACGGGTAGGTAATAGTGTTCTTTCAAGGTAATATTGTCATATTCAGCGAGACTGCCCGCATGCGTAGCAAGGCGCAGCGCGCAGGCAATGGCCGCCCATTGGCAAGCGTTGCAACGCAGTCTACGTGTGCGGGCAGCCTCGCCCTATATATATATTGTTGGCTACGGGAACGCCTGTGTGCGCCAATCACTGCGTTACGCTCCCTTGTTATAGGAATGCTATGGCTACGGTCGCGGGCCTTGTGCTTGACGCACACAGGCGTTCTGAATACGACAATATTACCTTGGGAGAGCACCCAGTCATGAGTAAACATTGGTACGTAGTGCACGCCTACTCACAGTATGAGAACAAGGTAAAGCTGTCGTTGCTTGATCACATCAAGCGTCACGACATGGAAGACCAGTTTGGCGACATTCTGGTGCCAACTGAGGAAGTGGTCGAAGTCAAGGAAGGCCAGCGCAAGACGACCGAGCGCAAGTTCTTCCCCGGCTATGTGCTGGTGCACATGGAAATGAATGACGACACCTGGCATCTGGTTAAAAGCGTGCCCAAGGTGATGGGCTTTATTGGCGGTACGGCATCGCGCCCGGCGCCGATCAGCGACGCCGAAGCGGCGCAGATTCTGAATCGCGTCGAGGAAAGCGTCGAGAAGCCGCGGCCCAAGACCATGTTCGAGCCCGGCCAGGAAGTGCGCGTTACCGATGGCCCCTTCGCCGACTTCAACGGTGTGGTGGAAGATGTCAATTACGACAAGAACCGCTTGCGTGTGGCGGTGATGATCTTCGGGCGTTCGACGCCGGTGGATCTGGAATTCGGTCAAGTCGAAAAGGGGTGAGGCGAATTTAATGTGAGGCGTGAGGCGAAAGGCGTGAGGCGGAAAAAGATAAACCCGCCTCACGCCTCACGCCTTACCCCTCACGCACACAGGGGAGCTTGAATAAAGTCTCAAGCGTTTGCACCCATCAGGAGTAGACAATGGCAAAGAAGATAAGCGCTTATATCAAGCTGCAAATCCCGGCCGGCAAGGCCAATCCGAGTCCGCCGGTGGGCCCTGCGCTGGGCCAGCATGGCGTAAACATCATGAAGTTCTGCAAGGCGTTTAACGCCGAGACACAGGATATGGAGGCCGGCCTGCCGACGCCCGTAGTGATTACGGTATTCGCGGATCGCAGCTTCTCTTTCGTCAAGAAGACCCCGCCGGCTGCAATTCTGCTGAAAAAAGCTGCGAAGATTACCAGTGGCTCGGCCGAGCCGAACCTGAAAAAAGTTGGTAAGGTCACGCGTAAACAGCTCGAAGAGATTGCCGAAACCAAATGGGCCGATCTGAACGCCGCGAATATGGATGCGGCAGTCAAGATTATCGCGGGCAGCGCCCGCAGTATGGGCATAACGGTGGAGGGCTAGATCATGGCTAAAATGTCAAAACGTAAAGCAGCATTCCGCGAAAAGTTCGACACGGAAAAAGCCTATCCGCTGTCTGAGGCGCTGGAGTTGCTGAAAGAGTTATCCAGCGTCAAGTTCACCGAATCCGTTGAAGTGGCGGTAAACCTGGGCTTGGACGCGCGCAAATCCGACCAGCAGGTGCGCGGTTCCACCGTAATGCCCAACGGCACCGGTCGCAGCATGCGCGTGGCGGTTTTCACCCAGGGTGAGAACGTCGAGAAGGCCAAAGAAGCTGGCGCGGATCTGGTGGGTTACGAAGATCTGGCGGAACAAGTGCAGGCGGGGCAAATTGATTTCGACGTGGTTATCGCCACGCCCGACGCCATGCCGGTGGTCGGCAAGCTCGGCCAGATTCTTGGCCCGAAAGGTCTGATGCCCAACCCGAAAACCGGCACCGTGACCGCGGACGTGGTTACGGCCGTAAAGAATGCCAAGGCCGGGCAGGTACAGTACCGCACCGACAAGGCCGGCATTATTCATGCTGCCATTGGTAAGATCGATTTCGAAAGTCAGGCGCTGGGCGAAAACCTGAGCGCGCTGATAGCGGATCTGAAAAAGGCCAAGCCCAGCACGTCTAAAGGTATTTATTTAAAGAAACTTACCCTGTCCACCACCATGGGCCCGGGTATTACTGTTGATTACTCGACAGTAGCGTGAATATTCGTGAGGCGTGAGGTGAAAGGCGTGAGGCGGCCCGGTAAGTAGTTTTCGGGTTTTTCCGCCTCACGCCTTACGCCTCACCCCTCACGCAAACCGAATCTTTGCTGCGTAGCCCATTCCAAGGCTGCGCCGTCAAAGACCGATAGGTGCCCGGTGATTCCCTTGTGGATGAAGCCGGGATAAAAGGCAAAGTAACGCCAGCCTACGCAGATGGCGTGAGCGCGTTATGCGTTCATGTCTTGGAGTTGAGTCCTTGTAAAAGGATACTCAACGTTAACGGGAGGCGGCGCTCTTTAAAACCAGTGCCGCCGAACAACCAGGAGTAAATGGCTATGGCATTAAGTTATGAAGCCAAAAAAGCCATGGTTGCGGAAGTCAATGAGGTCGCGGGCCGCGCGTATTCAGCCGTTTTGGCGGAATACCGGGGCTTAAGTGCCGGCAAGATGGATCAGCTTCGTGTAAAAGCCCGTGAAGGCGGCGCTTACATGAAAGTGGTCAAGAACAATCTTGCCCGTCTCGCGCTGGCCGGAACGGACTACGAGTGTATGACGGACGCCTTCGTAGGCCCCGTTATTCTCGGTTTTTCGCTTGAAGACGCCGGTTCCGCCGCGCGTGTGATGAGCGATTTCCGCAAGGAAAACGAGTTGTTAAAGGTCACCGCGATCTCCTTCTCCGGGCAGTTGCTGCCGGGCGAAGATCTGGATCGCCTGGCCAAGCTACCGACCCGTGACGAGGCCTTGTCGCAGCTTATGCGTTGCATCAAGGCGCCGATCACGAACCTGGCGCTGGTTACGCGCGAGCCGGTGGCGCAATTGACTCGTACCGTGGCGGCAGTCCGCGATCAAAAGCAGGCTGCTTAGTTTAAGTAATTATCATCATTCTTTAGATGGCTTTATGAAGCCATCGACGAAGTTTTTAGGAGTTAACAATGGCTGCAAGCAAAGAAGAAGTTTTAGAAGCAATCTCCGCGATGTCTGTCATGGACGTGGTGGAATTGGTCGAAATGATGGAAGAAAAGTTCGGCGTATCTGCCGCGGCTCCCGTAGCGGCTGCCGCTGCTGGCGGTGGTGCCGCTGCACCCGCTGAGGAAGAAAAGGACGAATTCGACGTTGTTATGTCCAGCTTTGGCGAAAACAAGGTCTCGGTGATCAAGGCCGTTCGCGCCATCACCGGTCTCGGCCTGAAGGAAGCCAAGGAGCTGGTCGAAGGCGCGCCCACTACCGTCAAGGAAGGTGTTCCCAAAGCCGATGTCGAGGCAATGAAGAAGCAGTTGGAAGAAGCCGGCGCGACTGTAGAGCTGAAATAACCCGAAGAATAGGTTATAGTATTCAGTTCAGTTGAGTCCAAGCACTATTCCAACTTAAAAGCGCGGATATGGCTGGTAGCCAAAGCTACCGGCCATTTCTGCGTCTTTGTCGTATAAGTGCTGACGAATGGCCCTGTAGTGGTCATTTCGCCATTGTTTAAGTGTCGCGTGTTACAAAGAGGGTTAGATCGCCATGGCCTACTCGTTTACCGAGAAAAAGCGGATCCGCAAGGATTTTGCCAAGCAGACGTCCATTCTGGAAATACCGTTTCTGCTGGCGACCCAGCTGGATTCCTATCGCCAGTTCCTGCAGGACAAAGTACCCGTGGCCAAGCGCGTGGACACGGGTCTGCACGCCGCGTTGAGTTCCGTATTTCCCATGGCCAGCTACTCCGGTAGCGCCGCGCTGGAATACGTAAGCTATGCGCTGGGCGAGCCCGTATTTGACGAAAAAGAATGCCGCATACGCGGGCTGACTTACTCTGCTCCGCTGCGCGCTGTCGTGCGTCTGATTATCTACGACAAGGACAGCAAGGCCAAGCCCAAGCCACTAAAGGACATCAAGGAGCAGGAAGTGTACATGGGCGAAATGCCGCTCATGACCGGCACCGGCACCTTCATTATCAATGGCACTGAGCGTGTCATTGTTAACCAGTTGCACCGCTCGCCGGGCGTGTTCTTCGACCACGATCGTGGCAAGACCCATTCCTCGGGCAAGCTGCTGTATTCGGCGCGCGTAATTCCTTACCGCGGTTCCTGGTTGGACTTTGAGTTCGACGCCAAGGACAACGTCTATGTGCGTATCGATCGTCGCCGCAAACTGCCGGCAACGATTCTACTGCGCGCGCTTGAGTTCGATACCGAAACCATTCTGGACATGTTCCACGAAACCAACATGTTCCACCTGTCGGGCGACAAGGTGGAGCTGGAGCTGGTACCGGAGCGCCTGCGTGGCGACACCGCCACTTTCGACATCAAGGCCGGGCGCAAGACTATTGTTGAAGAAGGCCGCCGCATCACCGCGCGCCACATTAAACAACTGGAAGAAGCCGGCGTCGACAAGCTGGCTGTGCCCGATTCCTATTTGCTCGGCAAGGTCGTCTCGAAGAATATTCCGGACAAGGAAACAGGCGAAATTCTGGTTGCCGCCAACGAGGAAATTACCGAAGAAACCATCGCGGTGCTGCGTGAAGCCAAGGTCAAGGACCTGCCGACGCTTTACATCAATGATATCGACCACGGGCCTTACATTTCCAGCACGCTGAATATTGATCCCTCGAGCAACAAGCTCGAGGCACTGGTGGAAATTTACCGCATGATGCGCCCGGGCGAGCCGCCCACCAAGGACGCCGCCGAAGGCCTGTTTCAAAACCTGTTCTTCAATCCCGAACGTTATGACCTCTCCGCCGTGGGCCGCATGAAGTTCAACCGTCGTGTGGGCCGCGAAGAGGTAGTCGGTAATCCCGTGCTGGCCAGCGATGACATCGTGGCTGTCATGCGCGAGCTAATCGGCATTCGCAACGGCACCGGTACCACCGATGATATTGATCATCTGGGCAATCGCCGCGTGCGCTCTGTGGGTGAAATGGCCGAAAACGCTTTCCGTACCGGCCTGGTACGGGTTGAGCGCGCGGTACGCGAGCGCCTGTCCATAGCTGAGTCTGAAGGCCTGATGCCGCAAGACCTGATTAACGCCAAGCCGGTAGCGGCTGCCGTTAAAGAGTTCTTCGGTTCTTCGCAACTTTCGCAGTTCATGGATCAGAACAATCCGCTTTCGGAAGTTACCCACAAGCGCCGTGTTTCCGCGCTTGGGCCAGGTGGCCTTACGCGTGAGCGCGCCGGTTTTGAAGTGCGCGATGTGCACCCGACGCATTATGGAAGAATCTGCCCGATTGAAACGCCGGAAGGCCCGAATATCGGCCTGATCAACTCGCTGTCGGCTTATGCCCGAACCAACGATTACGGGTTCCTGGAAACCCCGTATCGCAAGGTGGTGGACGGCAAGGCAACTGAGGAAGTTGAATACCTGTCGGCGATTGAAGAGGGGCGTTTCGTTATCGCGCAGGCCAACGCCAAGCTCGATGCGAAAAGCAAGTTCATAGACGACCTGATCTCCTGCCGGCACCTGAACGAATTCAGCATGTGCACCCCGGACAAAGTGCAGTACATGGATGTTTCACCGAAACAGATCATGTCGGTTGCGTCTTCCATGGTGCCGTTTCTGGAACATGATGACGCCAACCGCGCGCTTATGGGCTCCAACATGCAGCGCCAGGCCGTGCCTTGCCTGCGTGCGGACAAGCCCCTGGTCGGCACCGGCATTGAACGCAAGGTGGCAATCGACTCCGGCAACGCCGTAACCGCGCGTCGCGGTGGTGTGGTGGATAAGGTTGACGCTGCCCGTATTGTGGTACGCGTGCACGACAATGAAACCTCGGCCGACGAGTCGGGCGTGGATATCTACAACCTGACCAAATACACCCGCTCCAACCAGAACACCTGCATTAACCAGAAACCGCTGGTCAAGCCTGGTGACGAAATTGAGCGCGGCGACGTGCTGGCCGATGGTCCGGCCACCGATATGGGCGAACTGGCGCTGGGGCAGAATCTGCTGGTCTCGTTCATGCCCTGGCATGGTTACAACTTCGAGGATTCAATTCTCATCTCCGAGCGTGTAGTGGAAGAAGACCGCTTTACCTCGGTGCACATCGAAGAACTCACCGCTGTGGCGCGTGAAACCAAGTTGGGGCCGGAGGAAATCACCGCCGATATGCCTAACGTAAACGAATCCGCCCTGATGAAGCTGGACGAGTCCGGCATTGCCTACATCGGCGCCGAGGTCAAAGCCGGCGATATTCTGGTCGGCAAGGTTACGCCCAAGGGCGAAACCCAGCTCACCCCGGAAGAAAAACTTTTGCGGGCCATCTTCGGCGAAAAGGCCTCCGACGTTAAAGACACCTCGCAGCGCGTGCCGCCCGGTATGGACGGCACCGTAATCGACGTACGTGTGTTTGCCCGCGATGGGGTGGAAAAAGACGTGCGTGCGCTTTCGATCGAGGAAGACGAAGTCAAGGCCGAGCGCAAGGACCTGAACGATCAGCTGCGTATTTTCGAAGACGATATCTTCGAGCGTCTGCGCACCATGCTCATGGGCAAAACCGCCGATGGCGGCCCCAGTAAACTCAAGAAGAGCGCCAAGATTACGGCAGGCTATCTGGACGAGCTGGAACGTGAAAAGTGGTTTGACATTCGCCTGAACAATGAAGACGCACAAAAACAGCTGGAGTCCATCGCCAAGCGTCTGAAAGACCAGAAGGCCGAATTCGACAAACGCTTTGCTTCCAAGAAGAAAAAGATTACCCAGGGCGATGAACTCGCACCGGGCGTGTTGAAGATGGTCAAGGTCTATCTGGCCGTTAAACGCCACGTTCAGCCGGGCGACAAGATGGCTGGGCGTCACGGTAACAAGGGTGTTATCTCCCAGATCGTGCCGGTCGAAGACATGCCGCATCTGCACGATGGCACGCCGGTTGATATCGTATTAAATCCGCTGGGCGTGCCCTCGCGCATGAACATTGGCCAGATTCTTGAAACGCATCTGGGCTGGGCGGCGCATGGTATCGGGCAGCGCATTGAAGAGATGCTGGAACAGCAGAAGGCAATTTCCGAGTTGCGCGAATTCCTGGATAAGGTGTACGCCGGCGAAGGTACGCGCAAGGAAGATATAGGCAGCCTGACCGATGACGAAGTCATGACGCTGTGCAAGAACCTGGTGCCCGGTCTGCCGACTGCAACACCGGTTTTCGACGGCGCCAACGAAGACGAAATCAGGGCCCTGTTGAAACTTGCCGGCCTGCCGGAAACTGGTCAGGCCGTGCTCGTGGATGGCCGCACCGGTGAGGAATTTTCCCGTCCGATCACGGTCGGTTACATGTACATGTTGAAGCTCAACCATCTGGTTGACGACAAGATGCATGCCCGCTCGACCGGACCGTACTCGCTGGTTACGCAGCAACCATTGGGTGGTAAAGCCCAGTTCGGCGGCCAGCGTTTCGGCGAGATGGAAGTCTGGGCGCTGGAAGCCTACGGTGCCGCTTATACACTGCAGGAAATGCTCACGGTCAAGTCGGATGACGTGACCGGGCGTACCCGCATGTACAAGAACATCGTCGATGGCAACCACCAGATGGAAGCCGGCATGCCGGCTTCCTTCAACGTGTTGACCAAGGAAATTCATTCATTAGGGTTGAATATAGAGCTGGAAGAGGACGATTAGTAATTCGTGAGGCGTGAGGCGTGAGGCGTGAGGCGTGAGGCGGTTAAGCACTCAACGCCTCACCTCTCAAGTCTCATTTAAATTTTCCGCCTCACGCCTTTCACCTCACGCCTCACGCATAAGCGGAGCTTTGCACAATGCGAGACTTACTAAATCTATTTAAAACCCAGGACGAAGCCGAAGAGTTTGATGCCATTCGCATCCGCCTGGCCTCGCCTGAAACCATCCGGTCCTGGTCGTTCGGCGAAGTCAAAAAGCCGGAAACGATTAACTACCGTACCTTCAAGCCCGAGCGCGACGGTCTGTTCTGCGCGCGTGTTTTCGGGCCGGTAAAAGACTACGAGTGCCTCTGCGGTAAGTACAAGCGCATGAAGCATCGCGGTGTGATCTGCGAAAAATGCGGCGTGGAGGTTACCCAGACCAAAGTGCGCCGTGAGCGCATGGGCCACATAGACCTGGCTTCGCCGGTTGCCCATATCTGGTTCCTGAAAAGCTTGCCGTCCCGGATTGGTCTGCTGTTGGACATGCAACTGCGTGCCATTGAGCGTGTGCTGTATTTCGAGGCATATGTAGTCGTCGATGCCGGCATGACCCCGCTGGAACCCGGCAGCCTGCTGACCGAAGAAGAATATATGGATACAGTAGAACAGTACGGCGACGAATTCGATGCCCGCATGGGCGCCGAAGCCGTGCTGGAACTGTTGAAGGACCTGGACCTGCCCGCGCAACAAATCCAGTTGCGCGAAGACATGACCAAAACCGGTTCCGAAACCAAGATCAAACGTCTGGGTAAGCGCCTGAAGCTGGTCGAATATTTCATGACCTCCGGCAACAAGCCCGAGTGGATGATTCTCGACGTGCTACCCGTGCTGCCGCCGGACCTGCGACCGCTGGTACCGCTGGATGGTGGCCGTTTCGCGACCTCCGATCTGAATGATTTATATCGTCGCGTAATCAACCGCAACAACCGTCTGCGTCGTTTGCTGGAGCTTTCCGCGCCAGACATTATCGTGCGCAACGAAAAGCGCATGTTGCAGGAATCGGTAGACGCGCTAATCGACAACGGCCGCCGTGGCCGTGCGATTACCGGCTCCAACCGTCGCCCGCTGAAATCGCTGGCCGACATGATCAAGGGCAAGCAGGGTCGCTTCCGCCAGAACTTGCTCGGCAAGCGCGTGGATTATTCGGGGCGTTCCGTAATTGTTGTGGGTCCGACCCTGAAACTGCACCAGTGCGGCCTGCCTAAGAAAATGGCGCTGGAACTATTCAAGCCGTTCATTTTCAGCCGTCTGCAACGTCTGGGCCTGGCCTCGACGATCAAGGCCGCCAAGAAAATGGTCGAGCGCGAAGAGCCGGAAGTCTGGGATATGCTCGAGGAAGTGATCCGCGAGCACCCGGTTATGCTTAACCGCGCACCGACGCTTCACCGTCTGGGTATCCAGGCGTTCGAGCCGGTGCTGATTGAAGGTAAGGCCATCCAACTGCATCCGCTGGTCTGTACCGCGTTCAACGCCGACTTCGACGGCGACCAGATGGCCGTACACGTACCGCTGTCCATCGAAGCGCAAATGGAAGCGCGCGTGTTGATGATGGCGTCCAACAACATCCTGTCGCCAGCATCCGGTCAGCCGATTATTGTGCCGACCCAGGACGTGGTTCTGGGCCTGTATTGGATGACGCGTTCGCGCATCAACGCCCAGGGCGAAGGCATGATTTTCTCCGACGTGGCCGAAGTCCATCGCGCCTACGACGCCAAGCAGGCCGACCTGCAGGCGCATATCAAGGTGCGCATCGATGACGTAAGCCTGGACGATGAAGGCAACGCCACCGAAATCACTCATATCGTCGCAACTACCGTGGGCCGGGCGCTGCTGTCCGAGATTCTGCCCAAAGGTATGCCATTCGATACCATCAACCGCGTGCTGAGCAAAAAAGCGGTCGGTGAAGTCATCAACATCAGCTATCGCACCGTGGGCCTGAAAGCCACCGTGGTGTTTGCTGACCAGCTCATGTACATGGGTTTCCGCATGTCCACCCGCGCCGGTATTTCCATCTGCGTAGGCGATATGGTTGTACCCGAAGAGAAGGAGCCGATTCTCGAACGCTCCGAAGCAGAAGTTAAAGAGATCGAGGAGCAGTACACTTCCGGTCTGGTCACCCAGGGCGAGCGTTACAACAAGGTGATTGACATCTGGTCACGTGCCAACGACCAGATTGCCAGCGCCATGATGGACAAGCTCGGCACCGACACGGTTACCGACGTCGAAGGCAACGAAGTAGAGCAGGCCTCCTTCAACTCTATCTTCATGATGGCCGATTCCGGCGCGCGTGGTTCCGCTGCGCAGATTCGCCAGCTGGCCGGCATGCGTGGCCTGATGGCCAAGCCTGATGGTTCGATTATTGAAACGCCGATTACCGCCAACTTCCGTGAAGGCCTGAACGTACTGCAGTACTTCATCTCCACCCACGGCGCGCGTAAAGGCCTGGCCGATACCGCACTCAAAACCGCGAACTCCGGTTACCTGACCCGCCGTCTGGTCGACGTATCGCAAGACGTGGTGGTTACCGAACCCGATTGCGGCACCGAAGGCGGCGTCTGGATGTATCCCATCGTTGAAGGCGGCGATGTGGTCGAAGCCCTGGGTGAACGGGTACTGGGCCGTGTGCTCGGTGCCGACATTCATGTGCCTGGTAAGAACGATGTATTGATTGAAGCCGGCACGCTGCTCGACGAGCGCCTGGTCGAAAAAATGGAAGAACATTCCATCGACGAAGTGCACGTCCGTAGTCCGATTACCTGCGAAACCGATTTCGGCATCTGTGGCAAATGCTACGGCCGCGATCTGTCACGCGGAGATCAGGTCAACATCGGTGAAGCGGTTGGTGTTATCGCCGCGCAGTCCATTGGCGAGCCAGGCACCCAGCTAACCATGCGCACCTTCCACGTGGGCGGCGCCGCTTCGCGTTCGGTGGCGGCAAATGGTATCGAAGCCAAGTCCGCAGGTACCGCCAAGTTGCATAACATCAAGACCGTGAAGCACGCCGCCGGCGGGCATCTGGTTGCGGTATCACGCTCCGGTGAAATCGGTGTGCTGGATGAAAACCACCGCGAGAAAGAGCGCTATAAAGTGCCCTACGGTGCCACCATTCATATCGCTGAGGGTGATAAGATCAAGACCGGGCAGCGTTTGTCCGACTGGGATCCGCATACCCACCCGATTGTGTCCGAGGTAGCCGGCAAGGTGAAGTTTGAAGACTTCATCGAAGGCGTCACCGTACAGCACGACGTCGACGATATTACCGGCGTATCCACACTGGTCGTTACCCAAGTCAAGGCGCGTGGCTCTTCCGGCAAGGACTTGCGTCCGGTCGTGAAGCTGCTGGACAATAAGGGCAAGGAATTGAACTTCCCTGGCACTGAAATTCCGGCCGCCTATAGCCTGCCGCCGAAAGCGATTGTGACCGTTGAAGATGGCCAGGAAGTGGTTATCGGTGATATCTGCGCGCGTATTCCTCAGGAATCATCGAAGACTCGCGACATCACCGGCGGTCTGCCGCGTGTGGCCGACTTGTTCGAGGCGCGTAAACCCAAGATGCCGGCCATTCTGGCCGAGGCCGTGGGTACCATTCGCTTCGGCGAAGCGACCAAGGGCAAGCAGCGCCTGAAGATTGTCGATGCCGACGGTAACGAAAACGAATTGCTGGTTCAGAAATGGCGTCAGATCAACGTATTCGAAGGTGAGCATGTGGAGAAGGGCGAAGTGCTCTCTGACGGCGAACCGTTGCCGCACGACATCTTGCGTCTGCGTGGCATCCCGGCCCTAGCTAATTATCTGGTGAAGGAAATCCAGGACGTCTACCGTCTGCAAGGTGTGCGCATCAACGACAAGCACATCGAAGTCATCATCCGGCAAATGCTGCGCCGGGTAGAGATCGTGGACCCTGGCGATTCCAGATTCCTGCAAGGCGAGCAGGTCGAATACCAGGCGGTTATCGTCGAAAATCGCCGCCTCAAGGCCAAGGACGAACAGCCGGCCACGTTCGCACGCTTGTTGCTCGGCATTACCAAGGCCAGCTTGTCGACCGAGTCCTTTATCTCGGCGGCGTCGTTCCAGGAGACCACGCGCGTACTCACCGAGGCGTCCGTCAAGGGTGCCCGCGACGATCTGCGTGGCTTGAAGGAAAACGTGATTGTTGGTCGTCTGATACCGGCCGGTACCGGTTTGGCGTACCATTTGCAGCGTCGTCGCGAACGTGGCGGCATGCTGGATCTGGAAGCGCCCATGCCGGAGAAGAAGGTTGAGAAAAGTGAGGAAGAGGCTGAAGATCAGACCTAGTAGCTGATTTTCGCTCTTCCCGAATTAGGCGGCATGTTCTTCAGTGAGCATGCCGCTTTTTTTGTATACGTTTTGTTTGTTATCCACTAAGGTATTGTCAGCCATAGCCGATAGTTAACCTCTCCACTAAAACGCGGCATGGATGCCGTTACCACCCAATGTTTCGGATGGACCCGGCTCGAACCCTGGTGTATCCATGCGTAAGATCCTGACAACAACGGCCTTGGTCCTGCTCGGCCTAACCGGGTGCGGCGGCAGTAGTAGCAACTCCGTGTCCTCAGATAACATGGGCGCGCCCACGCAAGCCCGGTCTTTTGATATGAGTCTGGTTTCGCCGGCCCCGCGCGAAGACGGTATGGGCGATGTAACGGTACCTTTCACCGTATTTATCCCCGCCCGCCGCGAAGGCGAAGCACGCCCGCTTATCATTCACAGCCATGGTTTCGGTGGCAGCCGGATTGGCACTGCGGAAGCCGACGCCGACCCGGCTGATCCTGCCAGTATCGACTCCACTACCAGCGTATTCAGTCGCATCGACGACCAGGTGCGGTTGTTGTGGGATGCCGGTTACATCGTGGTAAGTTTTGACGAGCGTGGCTTTGGCCGCGGCGATGATGGTGACGACGGCAACTCTGGCGCAATCCAGATACTGGACCCTGACTTTGAGATTCAGGACGCCATTGCCGTACTCGACTGGGCTGATGAAAACATAGCCGATATCGCGCGTGACAACAGTGGCAATATGATTTCAGGCGCAATTGGTGGTAGCTATGGTGGCGGTTATCAGTTGTTGCTAACTGCGCTGGATGATCGCCTGGATGCGATTGTTCCCACCGCAACCTGGTACAACCTGTTGCAAAGCCTGCTCCCTAATGATGTTATCAAGAAGGCATATTCCACGGGTCTTTGCGCGCTAATTCTAAGCGACGGCGCCGAGGCGGGCCGGCGCAATCAAAACGCCTGTAATCAGGCCAGTGACCTAGGCGCGCTCACCGCCCGTTACCGCGAAGATATCCCCGCAGATATGCCCATGGCCGGGAACCGTGCGGAGTTGGAAGAGGCATTTTTCACTCATGGTCTGGTCGAATTCGAGCGTCGCGAGAACGCCGATGAGTTCAATATGCGACCGATTGATGCGCTGTTGATCCAGGGGAATCGGGACATTCTGTTCAACCTGACGCAAGCCCGCGAAAACTATCGCTATTTGAGCCAGGCGGGTGGCGATGTGCGTTTGCTGACCATGGAAAACGGCCACTCAATTAGCCAAACTCGCATGAACCCCGGTTCACAAGGCCCGCTTGGGCCCAGCGCCTGTGGCACACTCGACGCGCTGGCCGCCACCCGCGCGTGGTTTGATTTGAAATTGCGCGGCATGTCTTCGGCGGCCGCCAATCTGCCCGGCGAAGTCTGCGTCTCGCTCGACAACACTACCGGTGTGCAGCTCAACGAGTTGCCTTTCGCTAACGCCGGTGACACACGGTTTGACCCATTCACTATGACCGTTCCCGAAACCGGCGTTACTGCGATGGCTAACAATATCAACAGTCCTGGGGGCGGCATCTTTTTCGCAGGCCCCATGATTGATCGTGATGATCAAGTGCTGGCCGGCGTACCTGTCGCAAATCTCACTATTACCGATGCCGCAGCCGATGCATCGGCTGCGGCAAATAACGATAGCACCGCGTTTGTAGGGACGGCGATTAACCGTGGCGGCGAAATCATTCTGGTGGATGATCAGGCCCAGCCGATGCGTGCAAGCGACGCGCGGACGGGTACCCCACCCGAACCCGTACCGCTTATCGGGGTTGGGGAGCAATTGCATTTAGGGGATGTGGTGGGTGTGTTGATCTACGGCAACTTTGACCAGTATGAGACTGGTACGGGCAGTGTGCCGGTGAACTTTGGAGCCAATAATCGTTTTAATCCTAAAAATTCC
Source organism: Salinisphaeraceae bacterium (assembly GCA_041688215.1). Taxonomy (GTDB): domain Bacteria; phylum Pseudomonadota; class Gammaproteobacteria; order Nevskiales; family Salinisphaeraceae; genus JBDNIO01. The sequence continues at coordinate 14,711 of JBDNIO010000190.1, forward strand.
CCGTGGCTTGCCGCGGGGTCTGCGCGATGGGGTTTCCAAAGGGGAGAATCGTGATTCTCCCCTTTGGTCGCCCTGCGGGGTTTCATACCCCGTTGGGCGAAATTTAAATTGATTATTTCCGGGCGCGTGCGCATGCCTGTTGTTACTGCGGCGGTACAAAGTCGATAGCACTATTTCTGGTTGACACGCGTGGATGGGTTATTCCGTTTTTGAATTTTTCTCACTCTATGGTTTCGCCTTGTGCGGCGAGTTACTTACTTTTGCACAAGGCGAAACCCACGAGTGAGAAAAGCAATCAGTTTGTTAAATTCGTCGGCCGAGACTCTGAGCAAGTTTTAGAGCCTTGCATTACAGGCGATATCCATTTTCAGCCGCAAATCCTTCTTGACACCCGACCCCCAACCCCTTAGAATTCGCGCCCTCGCAAACGCAGGCTGGGTTGTCCCGGCCTGTGTTTTGTTTGCGACTCCCGATATAACACCCCGGATTCAAAGATTTTATGGCGACGGTTAATCAGCTAGTCCGTAAAGGACGTAAAAACAAGCCGGTGAAAAACACCGTACCCGCATTGCAGGGCTGCCCCCAGCGCCGCGGGGTGTGTACCCGTGTTTACACCACCACACCGAAAAAGCCTAACTCGGCTTTGCGTAAGGTTGCACGTGTGCGCTTGACCAATGGTTTTGAAGTCACCAGTTATATTGGTGGTGAAGGGCATAACCTACAGGAGCACTCGGTGGTATTGATCCGCGGTGGTCGTGTAAAGGATTTGCCGGGCGTGCGTTACCACACCGTGCGCGGCGCGCTGGACGCATCTGGCGTGGAAAAACGCCGCCAGGGCCGTTCCAAATACGGCGCCAAGAAGCCGAAAGCTTAGTCAAGCCACAAGACAGACGATTTAAAGAGATAGCATAATGTCCAGACGTGCAGCAGCGCCGAAACGGGAAATCCTGCCCGACCCTAAATTCAAAAGCGATTTGCTCGCCAAATTCATGAATATGATCATGGAGGATGGCAAGAAATCGAAAGCTGAAGCCATTGTTTATGGCGCGCTTTCCGAAATCGCCCGCAAAAAGAAAACAGAAGATCCGCTGGCAATTCTGCAAACAGCGCTGGATAACATTCGCCCCTCGGTCGAGGTTAAATCCCGCCGCGTGGGTGGCGCCACTTATCAGGTGCCGGTAGAGGTGCGCGCTGTTCGCCGCACCACATTGGCCATGCGTTGGGCGATCGACGCGGCGCGCAAGCGTGGCGAGCATTCCATGGCGCGCCGCCTGGCTGGTGAATTGCTGGATGCCTCTGAATACCGCGGCGCTGCTGTCAAGAAGCGCGAGGAAACGCACCGTATGGCCGAGGCCAATAAAGCGTTTTCGCATTTCCGCTGGTAAGCGTCGCACCACATTTTTTAGATAAAGTATTATGGCCCGCAAGCACCCAATAGAGCGTTATCGCAATATCGGCATCATGGCCCACATTGATGCCGGCAAGACGACGACGACCGAGCGAATTCTTTACTACACCGGTATCTCCCATAAAATGGGCGAGGTACATGACGGTGCCGCCGTTATGGACTGGATGGCGCAGGAACAAGAGCGCGGCATCACCATTACCTCCGCTGCGACTACCTGCTTCTGGCAAGGCATGGAGCAGCAGTATCCGGACCAGTACCGGATTAACATAATTGATACGCCCGGGCACGTGGACTTCACAATTGAGGTTGAGCGTTCCCTGCGGGTGCTCGACGGCGCAGTCTGTTTGCTTGATGCCAACGCCGGTGTCGAGCCGCAAACCGAAACTGTATGGCGCCAAGCCAACAAGTACCATGTACCGCGCATGGTGTTCATTAACAAGATGGACAAGCTCGGTGCGGATTTCTACCGCTGCGTGGAAATGATCGAAACCCGCCTGGCCAGCACACCGGTTCCCGTGCAGTTGCCCATTGGTGCGGAAGATGACTTCGAGGGCGTGATCGACCTAGTGCAGATGCGCGCGATCTACTGGAATATGGAAGACAATGGCCAGACTTTCGAGGCCAAGCAAATTCCCGAGGCGCTAAGGGCCGAGGCGGAAAAATACCGCGAGCAAATGATCGAAGCGGCTGCCGAAGCCAACGAAGAACTCATGGACAAGTACCTTGAGTCCGGCCAACTCAACAACGACGAAATTAAAGCCGGCCTGCGTCAGCGCGTGCTGAACGTGGAGATTACCCTGTGCTTGTGTGGTACTGCTTTCAAGAACAAGGGCGTGCAGGCATTGCTGGATGCGGTTGTGGATTACCTGCCGGCGCCTACCGATGTGCCGGCAATCAAGGGTTTAGACGCCCACGATCCTGACAAGGCGATTGAGCGCCACGCCGATGATGAAGAGCCGTTCTCGGCGCTGGTATTCAAGATTGCGACCGATCCGTTCGTGGGCTCGTTGTCTTTTATTCGTGTGTATTCTGGAGTGCTGTCCACGGGCGACTCGGTTTACAACCCGATTGAAAACAAGAAAGAGCGCGTTGGCCGTTTGCTACAAATGCATTCCAACACCCGCCAGGAAATCTCTGAGGTGCGCGCGGGTGACATCGCCGCCGTGGTGGGCATGAAGAACGTAACCACCGGTTACACGCTGTGTACGCCCAGCTCGCAGGTCATTCTTGAGCGCATGGAATTCCCGGAGCCGGTTATCGCGGTGGCGGTGGAGCCCAAAACCAAGGCCGACCAGGAAAAGATGGGCCTCGCGTTGCAGAAGCTGGTGCAGGAAGATCCTTCTTTCCGAGTGCGCACGGACGAAGAATCTAGCCAAACCATTATCTCCGGCATGGGCGAGCTGCATCTGGAAATTATCGTTGACCGCATGAAGCGCGAGTTTAACGTGGCCGCCAACGTGGGCGCGCCGCAGGTAGCCTACCGTGAAACCATTCGTGAAACGGTAACTCAGGAAGGCAAATTTGTGCGCCAGTCCGGTGGTCGCGGTCAGTATGGCCACGTATATTTGCGCATCGAGCCGCAAACCGAGGCAGGAAAGGGGTATGAGTTCCTGAACGAAATTACCGGTGGTGCGGTCCCCAAGGAATACATCAACGCAGTCGACAAAGGCATACAGGAACAGATGCAGAACGGTGTTATCGGCGGCTTCCCGGTGGTCGATGTGAGGGTCGCTTTGTACGATGGTTCGTACCATGATGTTGACTCTAACGAAACAGCGTTTAAAATCGCCGGCTCGATGGCGTTTCGTGACGGCGCCCGCAAGGCCCGCCCGGTCGTGCTGGAACCGGTCATGGATGTGGAAGTCGTAACGCCGGAAGATTACATGGGCGACGTGATGGGTGACCTGAACCGTCGCCGCGGCACGGTAAAAGGCATGGAAGATACCCCAATGGGTAAAACCCTGTCTGCCGAAGTGCCGCTGAAGGAAATGTTTGGTTATGCCACCGATCTGCGCTCCATGAGCCAGGGTCGCGCGACATACACCATGCAGTTTGAAAAATATTCTGAAGTTCCAGCAAGTATTGCTGAAGCGCTGATCAGAAATCAGCCTGAAGACGCGTAATTTGACGTGAGGCGTGAGGTGAAAGGCGAGAGGCGGCCCAATGGGTAATTCCTGGGTTTTTCCGCCTCACGCCTCACGCCTCACAAAAGACCGAACAAAGACGAGACATTGATTTAATCGACGACCGAGCAAAAGGCACGCAACCATGTCAAAAGCAAAATTCGAGCG
>JBDNIO010000191.1:0-26306 GCA_041688215.1 Salinisphaeraceae bacterium
ATGCAATCAGTGATAATGAAGCCGCTAAACGTCTACAAAACGCCAGACACTCACTCTTTGAATCTATCTTCGAACGGATGAAAGCCAGCTGACTCTTTTCGCTAACCTTCAGACTCATTTTGGGATTGGAATATGCTGTGGTTAGACGTCAAAACCACTAAATAAAGAGTGGCCTAATCGACGTACAGCGTGCTCACTGATTCTTCGCTGCTGATCCGGCGAATGGTTTCCGCGAGTAAAGCCGCAATATTCAGCTGGCGAATTTTGTCGCAAGCTGCCGCAGCTTCGGATAGCGGAATGGTGTCGGTAACTACCAGTTCGTCCAGTTCTGAACCGCTGATGTTTTCTACCGCCTTGCCCGACAGCACCGGATGGGTGACATACGCACGTACGCTGGTTGCCCCCTGCTCTTTCAGCGCATTGGCGGCTTTCGCCAGGGTGCCGGCGGTGTCGACCAGATCATCAACGATGATGCAGTCTTTGCCGTCGACGTCGCCAATGATGTTCATGACCTGCGATTCATTAGCCTTGGGGCGGCGTTTGTCGATAATCGCAAGATCCGCGTCGTCCAACCGCTTGGCCAGAGCGCGAGCACGCACCACGCCGCCCACATCGGGCGAAACAACGATTAAATTGTCGCCCTTTTTACGCCAGATATCGCCCAGCAGAATAGGCGAAGCGTAGACGTTATCCACGGGCATATCGAAAAAACCCTGAATCTGATCGGCGTGCAAATCCACGGTCAGCACTCGATCCGTGCCCACGGCACCGAGCATGCTGGCCACAACCTTTGCGGAAATCGGCACGCGTGCCGAGCGCGGGCGGCGATCCTGGCGGGCGTAACCAAAATATGGGATTACGGCGGTGATACGACCGGCCGACGCGCGGTGCAGCGCGTCGATCATCATCAATAACTCCATGATGTTGTCGTTGGTCGGCACACAAGTGGATTGCAGGATGAAAACGTCGCGGCCGCGCACGTTTTCCTCGATTTCGACCATCACTTCGCCGTCTGAGAAACGGCCGACAGAGGCCTTGCCCAGGGGCAGTTTCATATAACCGGCCACATCGCGCGCCAACGCCGGATTAGCGTTGCCGGTGAAGAGCATCAATCTTGAATCCAGCATCGCGTGTCTCGTGTTGCTGTTGGCGTTGTTATCGGATTGGAAGGGCCGCTACGCGGTTAAAAAATGGCTGGGGCGGCAGGATAACGAAGTACATCCTGTACTTCGCCCTTCGGGCCAGCGCGAAACGCGCTGTTCAAAATCATTCCAGATGATTTTGTCGAACCTTTCAAATCCTGCCAATCCCTTATACGGCCGCTACGCGGCCTAAAAATGGCTGGGGCGGCAGGATTCGAACCTGCGGTACACGGGATCAAAACCCGATGCCTTGCCACTTGGCTACGCCCCAATAAACTCTTGCGTTGTCTAAACCTTATCGCAGTTTCAAAAAAAAACCTGCGGTACACGGGATCGATTGTCTTAAAGAGGCCGATGCCTTACCACTTGGCTGCGCCCCAATTTTAAATCAGCTTACCTTTTCGCTTCTCCCCGCTAGCGGGGAGAAGCCGGATGAGGGGCAGAAATACAACCGCCCCATCTCTGCCTTACCACGCCCACCAAGAGCCGAAAAAACCCGCAGCAGGCGCGATTGATGCCCTGCTATGTTTTACCAGAGCCTCTCCAACGGCCGCATATTCTCGTTTGCCGACCGGGCTCTGTCAATTTCAGCGCCCGTTACAGATCAAACCAACGGTCGATGACGACCTTGACCTTGTTGTCGCCGTTATCCAGGATTATGCGGCGCGGCAAGGCCGGGCCGTCGGTTTCCTGGTATTCCGTATAAGCCAGGCGCCAGCCGGACTGCTGCAGATCTATCAGACGGCCGTCCTCATCAACGGTCAGGCGCGCAGGCGCATCCGGTTGCGGCAGGCCCAGCACCCAGAAACGCAGGCCTGCAAGCGGAAATTCCCAGCCCAGCGCATCTTTTACCAGCACTTCGGGTTCGGTGGTTAAAAAGGTTTCGTCGTCGGCGCGGATTTCGACCAGTTCCAGCGTGCCTTGCGCACGAAAGCCACCAACGCCGATCGGGCCCGCCAGGCGCACATCGAACTGTTCGCCGCGCTGGCGCCAGTTCAGATTGCCGCTCCAGCCCAGTATTGCGCCGGTGGCCGCACGGCCCTGCATGGACCAGTGATCAAATCCGTCCAGCGCGTTTTTGCGCGCTGCCCAGGCTTGCGGATTGGCCACGCCGGGCTCGGTTTGCGGGGGCGCTGTAATAAAGGCGCAGGCGTTCAATGCCAGCACGAATGCGGCCAGGCAAATCTTGCGAATCATTGGCTTAAGCGATTTACCGTTTCAAGCAACACAGGATTCTCAGGGTTTTGCGCTAACGCATCCTGCCAAACCTTGCGTGCCTGTTCTTGCTTGCCCAGTTGCCACAGCACTTCGCCCAAGTGCGCCGCCACTTCGGGATCGGGGAACGTTGCGTAAGCTTTTTCCAGATGCGCTCGCGCTTCCTGCAGATTACCCAGCCGGTATTGCACCCAGCCCATGCTGTCGATTACGGCGGGGTCTTCGGGTTCTGCCTCCAGCGCCTGGCGGATGTAATCGCGCGCCCGCTCGTATTCCTGCCCATGATTGGTCAGCATATAGCCCAGCGCGTTTAGCGCGCGGGCGTTGTCCGGCTCGCGCTCCAGAATAGCTTGCAGATCGGCTTGCGCATCTTCAATGCGTCCAAGCCGTTCATACACCAGCGAGCGCCCGTAGCGCAGATCTGCATCGTAGGGCGATGCCTCAAGCGCCTGATCATAAAGCGATAAAGCGGTTTCATATTCACGCGCATCGAACAGCAGTTCCGCCTCTGACATATATAGCCTGTCGGCCAGTTCGGGGTTGGCACGGCGCAGTTGTTTCAGCTCGGCACGCGCGCCTTCCAGATCGCCATCCTTGTACAGCACACGCGCAGCCAGTACCCGCGCATCAAACGCGTGCGACCCGCTTTCCACGCGTAAAAACCACTTGCGCGCTTGGCTATATTCTTTTTCTGATTCGGCGATGCTGCCCAGGTAATAGGCGGCCTCATCCCGACGTTCACTAGACTGGTAAAGCGTTTCAAACGCAGTTTGCGCGCGCTCTGGCTGATCCAGACTCAAAGCCAGCAGGCCCAGCCCGTAACGGGCATCGGTGTTGCCGGGTTCGAGTTGCAGCACGCGTTCAAACTCATCTGCAGCTTCGGCAGTTTGCTCGGCGTCCAGTAGCAGACGTGCATAGTTCAGGTGGTATTCGGCGTGATCGCGTTCGCTGCCCTCCAGGCTCCGTACCAGCTCGGAGGCCTCGTCGATCCGACCCTGACGCACGAGGATGCCGGCGCGTAGCAGCACGGCGTCGCCCCAGTCGGGCTTTCTGGCCAGCGCCTGCTGGATAGACTGATTGGCGATTTCCAGCTTTTCATAACGCAGCGCCAGCAGGCCTTGCGCATAGTAGGCTTGGCCCACATCCGGGTGCGCGGCCACGCGATCCTGCATTACCTGTATGGCGAGATCCGCCTGCTCCGGCTCGCCGCTAAGTACATCGGCAAGTTCCTTGAAACCGGCAGCAACGCCGCTGGAATGCTGGGTAATTACGCCTTCGGCATGTTGCGCCAAGCCCTCTTCCTCGCCATTGCGCAGTGCCAGCCGGGCCGCGGTTTTCTGCGCGTCGAAGGATTTTGGATCGGCCACCGTCCAGGCCTTGGCGGCGGTATAGGCCCGTTCGGTTTCGCCGGCAAACAGCGCCACTCGGGTGGCGCGCTGGGCCAGTTCCGCATCATTTGAATAGGCTAATGCGGCTACATATTCACGTGCTGCCACCTCGCGGTTACCCCGTTGCACCGCAAGCTCGCCCGCCAGGATGTGATACTCCAGCGCAAGCGCCGGTTCCGGCAAGGCCGCCCCTACGGCAGCCTCTTGGGTTGTATCCGCACCGGGAACGTCAGCCAATGGACCGCTGGCACAGCCCGCAAGCAGGATTATGGCCAAACCCGGCAAACACCGGGCGGCACGCGTCATGTGTAATAGCAAGGGTTAGACCTTGGGTAAAACCGCGATGCTACTATAACGCGAATACCCACTGTGTATTAAGCCCGCCAGCAATCCGCCACACGGCTACTGCGCGCCCAGCGTTTGCCGCGCTAAAATAGACTTATGAACCCAAAATCCGCCTCAATTCTGGTTCGAGTGGCGCCTGCCTGCGCGAGCGCCGGGTTGGTGTGCGCATGACTCTGTTAACCCTGGGTTTAAATCACACCACCGCGCCGCTGGCCATTCGCGAGACGGTTGCGTTTCCGCCGGAGCAATGCCCGGTAGCGCTGCGCGATTTACTGGCGCTGCACGACATCGAGGAAGGTGCGATTTTATCGACTTGCAACCGCACCGAAATCTACACCGTAGCGCGCCCGGACGACGAACAGCGGCTGCGCTACTGGTTATGCGATCAACGCGGTCTGGACGCCGCCGGCATGGCGCCGCATTTCTATGTATACCGCGACCGCGACAGCGTGCGCCATGCGCTGCGCGTAGCTGCGGGGCTGGACTCCATGATTCTAGGCGAAACCCAGATTCTGGGCCAGATGAAAGACGCTTTTCGTCAGGCGCAGGCCGCCAACAGCGCCGGACCCTTGCTGACACGTTTGTTCGAACACAGTTTCGCCGTAGCCAAAAGCGTACGCAGCGAGACTGATATCGGCGCCAATCCGGTGTCAGTTGCCTACGCCGGAGTCAGCCTCGCACGCCGGATTTTCAGCGATTTTTCCGAACAGACCGCCATGTTCATTGGCGCCGGCGACACCATTGAACTCACGGCCCGCCATCTGGCGGATACCGGCCTGCGGCGCATGGTGTTTGCCAACCGCAGTCTTGATCGTGCGCAGGCGCTGGCCAGTCAGTATCAGGGTTACGCCATACCGTTAACTGATGTCGGCGCGCATCTGGCGGAAGCCGATATCCTGGTCGCTTCCACAGCGGCGCCAGACTACGTGGTGACGCTGGCACAGTTTCGTGACGCACTGAAAAAACGCCGCCGCAAACCCATGTTCGTGCTCGACCTGGCGGTACCTCGCGACGTGGAACCCGCAACCGGCGAACTAGAAGACGTGTACCTTTACACCGTGGATGACCTGCAAGGCGTAATTCGCGATAACATCCGCTCGCGCCAGCAGGCGGCACTGATTGCCGACGACATGATCGACGAACGCATCGACGAATATCTGGCCTGGCTGGAGTCGCGTCGCGCGGTGGACACCATTAACGCGGTGCGCAGCCAGGCCACACAGGAGCGCGACGCGGTCATAGCCAGGGCGCGGCGTATGCTCGCCAACGGCCAGGCCGCCGATGAAGTGGTGGAATACGTAGCGAACACGCTAACCAACAAACTGGTGCACAACCCCACGCGCAGCCTGCGCCGGGCGCGCGGCGAAGAACAGAAATCACTGCTTGACAGCGTGCGCAAACTTTTTGACATCAAGGATCAATGAAAGCCTCACTACAACAAAAACTGGATGAGCTGGTCGAGCGCCACGAGGATCTGAGCCACTCGATGGCTGACCCCGAGGTGATTGCGGATCAGAACAAATTCCGCCGCTACGCCCAGGAATACGCCGGGCTCGAAGACCTGATCCGGGACTATCGCGAGTATCGCGAGTTGCAGGCGGAAATCGAAAACCTGAACGAGATGGCGGCTGAAAAAGATCCCGAACTCCGAGAAATGGCCGAAGCTGAACTCGAAACCGCGCATGCCCGCGTCGAGGAACTGGAAGCCGAACTACGCGAACATCTGCTCCCCAAAGATCCCAACGACGACGCCAATCTGTACCTGGAGGTGCGCGCCGGCACCGGCGGCGACGAAGCCGCAATTTTCGCCGGCGACCTATTCCGCATGTACGTGCAGTTCGCCGAAAGCCAGAACTGGCAGGTGGAGATTTTATCGGAAAGCCACGGCGAGCACGGCGGTTATAAAGAGGTCATCAGCCGCGTTATCGGCAATGGCGCTTATTCACGGCTGAAGTTTGAATCCGGCGCGCATCGCGTCCAGCGCGTACCCGAAACCGAATCCCAGGGCCGCATTCATACCTCGGCCTGCACCGTGGCGGTGCTACCCGAATCTGCAGAGATTGAGGCCGTGGAAATCAACCCGGCTGATCTGCGCGTAGATACCTACCGCGCGTCCGGCGCCGGCGGCCAGCACATCAACAAGACCGACTCTGCCGTGCGCCTGACCCATCTACCCACCGGTATAGTGGTGGAATGCCAGCAGGAACGTTCGCAGCACAAAAACCGGGCGCGCGCGATGGCGCTGCTGCAAACCAAACTGGTCACCACCCAGCAGGACAAACAGGCCTCCGAGCAGGCCGCCTCACGCAAGCAGATGGTGGGCAGCGGCGACCGCTCCGAGCGTATTCGCACTTATAACTTTCCGCAGGGGCGGATTACCGATCACCGCATCAATCTCACCTTATATAAGCTGGAAGAAGTGATTAACGGCAATCTGAACGAAGTAATCGACGCGCTTTCCAGCGAATATCAGGCCGATCAACTGGCCGCGATGGGCGCCTGAGTAAGCGTGAGTAACAGCACCCAAAACCTGCTGGTTGCCGCCGCCGGACGCTTTGAGCGGGTAAGCGACAGCGCGCGGCTGGACGCCGAGTTGTTACTCGCGCAGGCGCTGGACAAACCCCGCAGCTATCTGATCAGCCATGCAGATGACGCGCCCGACCCGGAGGTGTTGCAGCAGTTTGACAGCATGGTGGAGCGGCGCGCCACCGGCGAACCCATCGCTTATATCCTGGGTCAGCGAGAATTCTGGTCTTTGCGCATTGACGTGTGCGACGCCGTGCTCATTCCCCGCCCGGAAACCGAAACGCTGGTATCCCGCGCGCTGGACATCATCCCCGAACACGAGCCCTGGCGCATGGCGGATCTGGGTACAGGCAGCGGTGCGATTGCGCTGGCGGTTGCCAGTGAGCGCGCGCATTGCGAAGTTATCGCCACCGATATTTCCACCGGCGCGCTGGCCATGGCGCAGGAAAACGCGCGGCGGCATAAAATCGAAAACGTGGAATTTCGCCAGGGCGACTGGTATCAGGCGATCAGCGAAGGCGGCCTGGAAATGATTGTGTCCAACCCGCCGTATGTAAGCGAAAACGATCCGCATCTGGACGCGCCAAGTATGCAATTTGAACCCAGAAACACGTTGATCGCGCCCGCCAACGGCCTGCGTTACCTGCGCGAAATCATCGAAGGCGCACCGCCGCTGTTAACCCAGGGCGGCTGGCTGATGCTGGAACACGGTGCCGAGCAAGCCGATTTCGTGGCCGGGATGATGGCCAAGCAGGGTTTCAAAAACGTGGCCACGGATGCCGACCTGGCAGGGCATCCGCGTGTTACCTATGGGCATTTGCTGGATCTCGTCGCCTGATGTGAATACTCCACCGGCCCTTAAATTATTTTAGGGCCGGCGGCTTCGTGTTACGGACCCTAAAATAATTCAAAGGCCGGATCGGTCGGTCGCATGACCGACTGTCCCCCTCTCCCACTTGTGGAAGAGGCTACCTCGAGAGAATTGTATTCACAGGGCGTATAATCGAAAGGCAACGAGATCGAAATACGGACGAAACGAAACATCTCATAATCGGCAGCACGCTGGCATACCATGAAGCAGAAACAATCGTCAAAATCGGAATCACAGGCACGCTCATCTTCATCACCGTCTATGTCGTCTGAACAGAGTCCCTATTGTGGTAGCACTGAGCTACATTGAAAGGTGGTTACCCGTAGTTACGGCAAAGGCGAGAAGCTGTTGGTAATCGAGGGCATTCCTTCCATCACTTGCGGTAATTGCGGCAAGTCCTATTTCACTGCCACCACTATGCACGAAGTCGAGCGAGTGAAAGCGCATCGCAGGTCTTTAGCGGTTAAACGTCCGGTTGAGGTTGCTGCGTTCTCCTGATGCCCGTCAAATCGTTTATGCCCGGGGCCCTCCTGCAAGTGAGCAAAAAAGAACCCGGATAGCGGGTACCTGTGGGGGCAAGCGTGTCGCTTAATCGCTGCGCTCGGGCAAGATGCTACATATCGTCGTCGCGTTTGCCGGCGCGGGGGTGGGCACGATCGTAGACTTGCGCCAGGTGCTGGAAATCCAGATGGGTGTAAATTTGCGTGGTGCTGATGTTGGCGTGGCCGAGCAGTTCCTGCACGGCGCGCAGGTCGCCGCTGGATTCGAGCAGATGCGAGGCGAAGGAGTGGCGCAGTTTGTGGGGGTGCAGGTTGACGTCCAGGCCGCGCTGGCGCGCCCAGTGTTTTAGCCGCTGCGCAATGCTGCTGCGGCTCAGGCGCGTGCCGCGGTTGCTTACGAATACCGCCTTTTCATCCGCGCCCGCGTATTGCCCGCGTATTTTTAACCAGGCCTGCAGGGCGGCGGTCGCTTTGCTGCCCACAGGCAGGCGCCGTTGTTTGTTGCCTTTGCCCAGGACTTCTACCTCTCGCGCCCGCAGATCCAGGGCATCGGTATCCAGCCCCACGAGTTCAGCCAGGCGCAGCCCGGAGGAGTAGAACAGTTCCATCATGGCGCGGTCACGAATGGCCAGCGGGTTATCTTCTTCGCCATCCAGTAGCAACGCCACCTGATCCGCATCCAGGGTTTTGGGTAACGGGCGTTGGCGTTTGGGGGCGCGCACATCCAGCGCCGGGTTGTGCGTGGCCTGACCTTCGCGGATCAGCCAGTTGTAAAAACTGCGCAGGCTGGACAAAAACCGCGCCAGACTGGCCGGCGAGGCGCCGCGGCGGTGGCGGGCGGCGGCCAGGGCGCGTACGGCGTGGCTATCGAGTGCGGACCATTGCGTTATTGCCTGCTCCTCGCACCAGGTAGCCGCGGCTTGCAGGTCGCGCTGGTAGTTGGACAGGGTATGCGGCGATGCGCGCCGTTCGTGCTGCAAGTAGCCGCAGAATCCGGCAACTTGCTGGCGCATCTCGTGCTCCACGGGTTACAGCTTGTTCGCGCCCAGATGCCGCCGGCAGGCGGTGGTGACCAGCTCGCCCATGAGCTCCAGAAACAGAGTGCCCATTTCCGGCACAAAGCGTTTGGAATCACGGCTGCCCAGAACCAGTACACCGCGCACTTCGGATTTGCCCAATGGAATTAACGCGGCTGACTGGGGCGCCATATCCCCGGATTCCGGAAACAGCGCCGCGACCTGGCTCGCGCTGAGCGGGCCACAGATGGGTTTGCCGCGCCGGAAGGCATTGGTTACGCCCTCCATCTGGGCGCTGTCTTTCTGCAGCGGATGAAAACCGCCCACATCGACTTCGTCACCACCGAGTACGCCGATGAAGATAGCGTCTACCGATAATTCCTGATGCACGCAACGGCGCAAGCCATCGGCCAGGGCTTTGGGGGTATCGGCAGCAATCAGGACGCTGGCGAGGCTGTTCAGATGTTGCACGCGTAGCTCGTTGTCGCGCGCGGTGCCCATCAGTTGCGTGAGGTTGGCGTGCATTTTCTGGTTTTGCTGACGCAAGCCTTCTACCTGACGTTCAATCAGCGACACGGCGCTGCCGGCGTTATGGCTGACCTGCAAGGCGTCCAGCACCTGGGGGTAACGTTGCAGGAAGTCCGGGTGGTTTTCCAGATAGGCCGCGATCTCGTTTTCGTCGAGATCAACGACCGGTTCCTGTTCTGTTTTGGGTTCGCTCATGGGTCTACTCTATCTTATCGTGGCGCCTGGTTTCATGTTCATGTTCAAAAGTTTACTTTATTAGAATCGAAACTCAGCTACGGTCATTGCGAGGAGCCCGAGTGCAGCGAGCTGAACGCAGTGAACGCGACACGGCAATCCAGTAAAGCCAGAGATTGCCACGCGCTTTCAGCGCCCGCAATGACTGTACCTTTGTTTGGACGCTAATCACGAATCTTATAAATGAATCTCGCCGTTAAATACATGGGTGGCACCCCCTATTAAATACACCGGTTGGCCCTCGCCTTGCCATTCCACGTCCAGGTTACCGCCCGGCAGATGCACGTGAACGCGGCTTTCCAGCCTGTGCTGCAAACGCCCTGCGATCATGGCTGCACAGGCGCCACTGCCGCAGGCGCGGGTTTCGCCCACGCCGCGTTCGTACACGCGCAGCGCGATATTTTCCGCATCAATTACCTGCATGAAGCCTACGTTAACCCGCGCCGGAAACCGGGGAAGCGACTCGAGTTCCGGGCCGAAGCTGGCTACCGGCGCGGTGTCTACATCCTCGACGCGCAACACTGCGTGCGGGTTGCCGATAGACAGTGCCTGCACCCTGACTGTATCACCATCAGCCAGCGGTAGATCATAGAAGTCCTCGCGCGCCGGATGGTCCAGCGGGATGTCCGCCGGGGCAAACGCGGGCACGCCCATTTCCACGCGAATGCGGTTCTCGTCCAGCCATTCCAGCACCATCATGCCGTTGCGCGTTTGCACCACGATGCGGTCCTGGTTCGACAAGCCCTGCTCCCGCAGAAAGCGCGCCATGCAGCGCGCGCCGTTGCCGCACTGGCCGGACTCGGAGCCATCGGCGTTGTACATGCGATAGAAAAAATCGGCATCCGGGCGCGTGGCCGGTTCGGCCACCAGGATCTGATCACAGCCTATGCCCAGACGCCGGTCGCTGATCGCCTGCAACTGTGCAGGGTTCAGATCCAGCGCAGCGCGTGTGGCGTCCAGCACCACAAAGTCGTTGCCCAGACCGTGCATTTTTGTGAATTCCAGACGCATTTTTTTACGCGTATCTTACTTGCCGGATACATTGTCGCGCACCGGCTTGGCGCTGCGAACTTCTGCTTTGACAACGGTACGCGCACGATCGACGCCGCAGGTAAATTCCAGTTGCACGCGGTCGCCGTCCTCGTAACGCAGGCGCGGCTGGAATAGCATCAGGTGCTTGCCGCCGGCTTTGAATTCCGCGCCCGAGCGCGGCGGTATATGCAGGCTATCCAGCGCCTGCATGCTGGTTCTGCCATCCTTGCTTACGGTTTCGTGCATCTCCACACGGGCAAAATCGGGGCTCTGAACAGCGTGTACCACAATACCCTTGCCAGCGCTGTTGAAGGCTTCAAAATAGCCTGCCTGCACGCCTGCGGCTGGTGGCGCTTCGCGAATCCATACGTTGGAAACTTCCAGGCCTCCGCAATCTTCTGCATCTTCGTAGGTGCAGCCGGCCAGGCCGGCGACGGCGATCTGGGTGGCAATCATCAACAGGGTGGTTGCTTTCATAGGCTGGGTCCGCAGGAATCTGGTTACAGATGGTTTATACTATGCTGCTTATATTGTCGCACTATCCGGCACTGCGTCGCGATAGACGCCAGCTGTCAACAACCCCGGGAAGCCTGTGCCTTGAGCAGCGCCACCAACAAATTAGACAAGCTCGCCCTGGTTTTTTCTGCGGTGTGTCTGGTGCATTGCCTGATGCTGCCGCTGGCGGTAACGCTGTTGCCGCTACTCGGCAGCACCCTGTTTACGCACGAGCAATTTCACCAACTCATGCTCATTGTTGTGCTGCCCACCAGCATCGGCGCGTTTGCGCTGGGTTGCCGGGAACACCGGCAGGGCTCGGTGGCGATTATTGGCGGGCTTGGGCTGGCGCTGCTGATCGTTGCGGCGTTTGCCGTGGGCTCTGCCTGGGGTAATCAGGCTGAACAGATTATTACCATCATCGGCGGGCTGGTGCTGGCGATCGCGCATATCCAGAACTTCAACTATTGCCGGCATGCGCGTTGCGAAGGACATCATGGATAAAAAGCTGCTGGACATTCTCGTATGCCCCGCCACCGGCGCCGCGCTGGAACTGCTGGACGATGGCAGGCGCGAAGAAATCAATACGCAAATCAGCGCCGGCAGCCTGCGCTACGCCGACGGCAGCCCCGTAAAGGAAACCCTGCAAGCGGGACTGCTAACCAGCGATGGCCATAGCATTTATCGCGTGGATAACGGCATACCCGTCATGCTGCCCGATCGCGGCATCGTGTGCGAAAACAAAGGCAAGTCCCCGTAGCGTCCTGAGTCTGACGTTCATTTAAGATATTTCGAGTGGATTTTTTTGCAAGACAAGGCGCAATAACGAGGCATAGTCGTAACTATGGCGAGGCGTTGCAACGCGGTATTGCGAAAAAAGACGCCGAAATAAATCAAATTGAATTTCGACCAACGGGGTATGAAACCCCGCAGGGCGACCAAAGGGGAGAATCACGATTCTCCCCTTTGGAAACCCCATCGCGCAGACCCCGCGGCAAGCCACGGGAAATTTTTAGGATTAAACGAACCTTGGATTCAGGGCGCTGACCTTGCAGCCGCAACTCTTTGTCAAGCAGCTAACCGTTATTGATTGCGCGCTGCTCGTGCCGGCGCGCGGCCTGGTGGGCGCGAGCTGGATTGTCGATGTCGTACTCGCAGGTGAACTGAACAGCCAGGGCATGCTGTTCGACTTTGGCCCGGCCAAGCGCGAGATCAAGCGCATTATCGATGCGCAGGCGGACCACAAACTTATCCTGGCGCAGGCAGACACCCACTTGCAATGGCAGCAAACCGCTAACGACGTGGCACTGGACTACGTAGACGAGCAGGACCACCGCCTGAGCCTGCATTCCCCGCGTCAGGCTTTTTGTGTGCTGCCGGGCAATCGGGCAGACAAGCCCGTTCTGGCGCGCTTGCTGGAAAACGAAATAGCCGCGGCCATGCCGGCGAATGTACAAAGCGTACAAGTCCAGCTGCACGACGAAGCAATAGACGGCGTCGCTTACGCCTACTGCCACGGCCTGAAAAAGCACGATGGCAACTGCCAGCGCATTGCCCACGGTCACCGCTCGCGTATCGAGATATTCGCCAACGGGCAACGCAGACCGGCGCGCGAAAAACGCTGGGCCGAGCGCTGGCAGGACATTTACCTCGGCAACCGCGAAGATCTGCAATCCGATCTACAAGACGCACGCTACCGCTTTGCCTATACCGCCGAACAGGGCCGGTTTGAAATTGAACTTGATGCCTCCCGATGCGTGCTGCTCAATGCCGAAAGCACGGTGGAAAACATCGCCATGCATATCGCCAAAGAATTGAACAAGGCCGAGCCGAAAATGGATTTCGAAGTCCACGCCTATGAGGGCGTAAATAAAGGCGCCATCGCGCAGCTGTAGGGCAGGCGTGTCGCTTGCCTGAACCACGGCAAGATGCAATCTTGCCCTACAAGTCGAAAGCCTGAAACAGGGCAAGATATAATCTTGCCCTACAAGACAAGCCGGAACAGTAATGACCGATATTCTCATCACCAACGCGCGCCTGGTAAACGAGAACCGCATCGTGGAGACCGATGTGCTGATTCGCGCCGGGCGCTTCGAAAAAATCGCACCGCAAATTACCGCGCCGGAAAACGCGCAGGTCATAGACGCCGAAGGCCGGCATCTGCTACCGGGCATGATTGACGATCAGGTGCATTTCCGCGAACCCGGCCTCACCCACAAGGCCGAAATCGCCACCGAATCGGCGGCCTGCGTGGCCGGCGGTATTACCAGCTTTATGGAAATGCCGAACGTGAAGCCGCCCACCACGGACCAGGCCGCGCTTACGGAAAAAAAGGCGCGCGCGGCGGATCGTTCGCTGGCCAATTACGCATTTTATTTAGGCGCAACCAACGACAACATCGAGGCCATCCGCAGTCTTGACCCACGCGAGGCCTGCGGGATCAAGGTGTTCATGGGCTCATCCACCGGCAATATGCTGGTGGACGACGACGACGCCTTGCATGCCATTTTCGCAGCCGCGCGCGTGCCGGTAATTACCCACTGCGAGGACACGCCCACCATCCAGGCCAACGAAGCCGCCGCGCGCAAAAAATACGGCGAAGACGTACCCATGTGGGAGCATCCCAACATCCGCTCGGAAGAGGCCTGCTACAAATCCTCCAGCAAGGCGGTGGCGCTGGCGAAGGAACACGGCACACAGCTGCACGTTATTCATTTAACTACCGCACGCGAACTGGAATTACTAACGCCCGGCCCGGTCGCAGGCAAGCAGATTACTTCCGAGGCCTGCGTGCACCACCTGTGGTTTGACGAATCTGATTACGCCGAAAAAGGCACGCTTATCCGCTGCAATCCCGCGATTAAAAAAGCCTCCGATCGCGAAGCGCTGTTAAAAGCCGTGGTAGAAGACCGTATCGACGTAATCGCCACCGACCACGCCCCGCACCTGTGGGACGAAAAACAATCCACCTATTTCAACGCGCCCTCCGGCCTGCCACTGGTCCAGCACGCCATGCTCACCTGCCTGGAGCACGTGCACCGCGGCGTGTTTGACCTGGAACTGGTCGTGCGCAAAACCGCGCATGCGGTAGCCGAGCGTTTCAATGTGTCTGAACGCGGCTATGTGCGTGAAGGCTACTGGGCGGATTGCGTACTGGTGGATATGCAGACGCCCACGCCCGTCGATACCCAAACGCTGTATTCAAAATGCGGCTGGTCGCCTTTCGCCGGCACAACGTTCCAGTCCAGCATTATCGCGACGGTGGTATCCGGCACGCTGGCATATCATAATGGTAAGGTTAATACTGCCTGCCGGGGCCAAGCCCTGGCGTTCCAACGCAAGCGATAGGTTTTATACATGGCAATGGAAACCGGTGATCTGCGCAAGGTCGGCTTGAAAGCTACCCTGCCCCGTCTGAAAATTCTGGAAGTAATGCAGGCGCACCGCGAGGCGCATCTGTCTGCGGAAGACGTTTACCGTCTGCTGCTGGATGAAGATGAAGACGTCGGCTTGGCCACCATTTACCGCGTGCTTGCGCAGTTTGAAGGCGCCGGCCTGGTTGTGCGCCGGCATTTTGAAGAAGGCCACGCCCTGTTCGAGCTTACCGACATCGGCCCGCACGACCATCTGGTATGCGTGCAATGCGATTACGTGGAAGAATTCTACGACGAAAAACTGGCGGAACGTCTGAACCAAATCGCCGATAAAAGTGATTTTTCCATCGCCAACCACACGCTGGTAATCTACGGCACCTGCAACCGCCCGGAATGCCCCAGCGGCAAGCGCCGGAATAGTTGACAATAATCTAGTGGGCTGTTCCATTAATAAGTTTCGTCATTCCGGGCGTGCTCGCGACGCGAGTACGACCCGGAACCCATGCTATGACTAGGCATGGATTCCTGCTTCCGCGGGAATGACGGCGTTGATTTTATAAGGTTATTTACGGAAAACCACACTAGCGCAAATTTTTCGCGCCCGTAAAACGGGCTGGTCACCTCCAATTTACAAAGATACCTTATGATCAAACCCCACGGTAGCACCACGCTAAACCCACTTTATGTTGCCGAAGAAAAACAGCGCGAGGCCTTGCTGCAGGAGGCCGAAACCCTGCCTTCAATTACGCTAACATCCGCGGCAGCTGCGAATGTCGTTATGCTGGGCGCCGGTTATTTCAACCCCCTGCCCGGCACCATGAGCCGTGCCGATGCGCTGGCCGTGGGCGAGTCCATGCACACCACAGACGGCCTCTTCTGGCCCGTGCCGATCCTGAATCTGAGCGATGACGTCTCCGCCATCCAAGGCGCAAAACGCATCGCCCTGCGCGACCCGAATGTGGAAGGCACGCCGGTTATCGCCATACAAGATGTAGCTGGAATTGATGAATTCAGCGAGGCGGAAATCAATACCCTGTGCGAACAGATTTTTACCACGCAGGATAACGAACACCCTGGAGTCGCTGCGCTCAAGGCCCAGGGCCGGCACGCCATTCACGGCCCCATTCAGGTACTCAATTACAGCTACTTTGAAAAAGACTTTCCGGACACTTTCCGCACTGCGGAAAGCATCCGCGCTGAATTCCTGGAACGCCGCTGGGATAACGTGGTCGCCTTCCAGACCAGAAACCCCATGCACCGCGCGCACGAAGAACTGTGCAAAATGGCGCTGTCCGATACCGAAGCCGACGGCGTGCTCATCCACATGCTGCTCGGCAAACTAAAACCCGGTGACATTCCGGCCCCGGTACGCGACGCCGCCATCCGCAAAATGGTGGACGTTTATTTTCCGGATAACTCGGTGATGATTACCGGCTACGGTTTCGACATGCTCTACGCCGGCCCGCGCGAAGCCCTGCTGCACGCCGTGTTCCGCCAGAACTCCGGTTGCAGCTATTTAATTGTGGGCCGCGACCACGCCGGCGTCGGCGACTTTTACGGCCCGTTCGATGCCCAGACAATTTTCGACACGGAAATCGGCGGCGAAAAACCCAGTGACGCGCTGGAAATCAACATCTACCGCGCCGACCACACCGCCTATTCCAAAAAGCTGGAACGCGTGGTGATGATGCGCGACGCCCCCGACCACGACAAGGACGACTTCGTACTGCTCTCTGGCACCAAAGTGCGGCAAATGCTATCCGAAGGCCAAGCCCCGCCCCCGGAATTCTCCCGCCCCGAAGTCGCTGAAATCCTGATGGATTATTATCAGCAGCAAGGCTAGCCACTGTCGTACCCTTGGGCCTCTGTGCGGGTCAGGCAGCAACAGCAAGGGCGGGTTACTCGCCTGCCCAGCACCAGACAGCCGCCACCACAATCGCAGGGTCATTTTGAGGGAAAATCAAGGCCTGGCATCATAATATTGTTTAAATACAATATTGCGTGTACTTGATTTTAATGATAATTATAGTGCCGGGATTGGCGACCGTTGCGGTCGGGTCGGCTCTTCCATAACGGTTTTCTGACCGATTTGGGAACATCAATGAGAATTTCGAATATCCTGGCGCTGGCTGTGGCCTCAGTTGTGTCGATAGGCACAGTCGGCACCACCGCTGCCAAATCCTCGAACACAGATCACCGGGTTTATATTGCGCCACTCGCGTCCTATTCCTTCGGCGATGACAACTCGCTCGATCCTGAAGACCAGCTGGGTTTTTCCGTCAATGTTGGTTTAAACCTGACCAAATGGCTGGCTCTGTAAGCCTTTACTTTCCACTTTGAAGACGTCGACCTGGACGGCGTATCCGGCTCGCCGACAGCCAACGTTGATGAAACCGGTTACGGCTTCAGCGCCCTGCTGTTTCCTGCCCGCGACCTGTTCCCCTTCTACGGCTTGGTAGGCTATAGCTGGGGCGAACACGACTTCGACAACCTGAACAATCAAGTTGACGATGAAGATTCGGAAAACCTGGATATGGGCGCTGGCGTGCTGATCCCTCTGGAGAACCTGGGTTTCTCGGGTCCGCTGGAGTGGGTTAACAAGCATGGTTTCGCGGTACGTGCGGAATATCGCTATCGCCAGAGCGACATCGATAACGCACCGGACTTTGATGATCATATTGTTTCAGTAGGTCTGCAAATACCGCTGGGCACCAGTGAAGCCAACCGGCCCAAGCCTGTTGCGCCCCCACCGGCACCTGCTCCGGCAGCCCCGGCCGACAGCGACGGCGACGGCGTTCCCGATAACCGCGATCAGTGCCCCGGCACTCCGGCCGGCACTCAGGTTAATGCCAATGGTTGTCCGATCCAGAAGGCAGCGCCTGTTGTACTCAAGGGCGTTACTTTTGAGTTCGACTCAGCTCGCCTCACTGCACAATCTCAGGATCGGTTGAACAACGTGGTCAACGCGTTGCAAGCCAATACCTCAGTGAATGGGATGATCGGCGGACACACCGACAGCATCGGCAGCAGTAGCTACAACCTGGATCTTTCCCAGCGTCGTGCGGCTTCCGTCAGACAGTACCTGAGCAGCCACGGGGTAGACCTGGCTCGTCTGTCGAGCCAGGGTTACGGCGAAACCCGCCCGGTTGCGCCCAACACTAAGCCCAACGGATCAGATAATCCGGCTGGCAGGGCCCAGAACCGACGGGTTGAACTCAACGTAGTCAAGTAGCAACGCAAGACAACCTTTAATAAAACCTGAGCAAAACTTGAGCCTGGTCCTGAACAAGGACCAGGCTTTTTTTGTGCGCACCCATAATCCGCTTGACCCACTTACCGGGCGTCAGCTCTACTATGCCGCCCATGGCGCAAGCAACAAGGCCGTTCAATCAGCCTGACCCGGCGCGTTGATTTTGCCTGTACTGTTGATATCCGCGATAATTGCACTCAACGGCTCATTCTTCATGCTTTTGCTGCGCAAGCGTGGAGCCGCCTTCGCCATAGCATGCGTGCCACTGCATATCATTTACTACCTGTCGGCTGTAACGGGCTATGGCTACGCATGGGCCGAGAGCCTGCTTCAGCGCCTACGCACGGAACGATAAAAGCCAAGCATGGAAGAATCACAAAAAGATTCCAGTAAACCGCTCGCGCCCGAAAACGTTCTTGTGATTGGCGCGGGGCCGTCCGGCCTCACAGCCGCGCTGGAACTGCTTGAACGCGGCGTCGATACCACGGTGGTTGAGTCTGACCATATCGTCGGCGGTATTTCGCGCACCGAGAGTTATCGTGGCTATCGCTTTGATAAGGCTTTTTGCGTGCGTGACTACTCTTGCTACGGTGCGGCAGATCTCATTTTTTGGTCTAATATCCCCAATACGCTGATATTGCTTGGCTTATACGCCCGGCTCACCCACTTGCTCGTGGCGCAAATAAGCCAGTAAGTCATCTATGCGTTTCAGGGTCTTCTGCGCGCCCATCAGGGCCAGGGTTTCATCAATCGGTGGCGAAACTGCCGTGCCGGATACTGCAATGCGCAGCGGTTGCGCAATTTTCCCCATTCCCACTTCGGCGGCATCGGCCACTTGATGAATCACCGCATGAATTTCTGCACTTTGCCACTGATCGAGCGCGCCCAGTTGCGCGCGGGCTTGATGTAGTAGCGCCGGGCCGGGCGTCTTGAGAAATTTAGCCACGGCTTTTTCGTCATACGCTGTAATCGATTGATAGAACATCATGCTTTTCTGCGCCATTTCTACCAGAGTGCTACAGCGCGTGCGTAACAATTCGACCACATCTGTCAGTGCCGGGCCGTCGCCGGTTTCGATACCTTCGCGCTGCAAATGCCATTTGAGCTCGGCTGCCAGATACCCGGGGTCGCCGGCTTTGATGTATTCCTGGTTCACCCAGTCGAGTTTGGCGGGGTCGAAAGTGGCAGCGCCGCGCTGTACGTTGTCCAGCTCGAAGTTTTCCAACATTTGTTCGCGGGAAAAGATTTCCTGATCCCCATGCGCCCAGCCCAGGCGCACCAGGTAATTCAATAAGGCTTCGGGCAGATAGCCCTGATCGCGGTAGCTCATTACGCCGACGGCGCCCTGGCGCTTGGACAGGCGCTTGCCGTCTTCGCCGAGAATCATCGGCACGTGGGCGTAAACGGGCGATTGTTCGGCTTCTCCCAGCCCCAATTCAATCAGGGCGTTGAAGATGTTGATCTGGCGCGGGGTGTTGTTGACGTGGTCATCGCCGCGGATGACGTGGGTTATGCCCATGTCCATATCATCTACCACTACGCAGAAGTTGTACGTTGGGGTGCCGTCGGAGCGGGCGATGATGAGATCATCCAGCTCACCGTTGGAGACGCTGATGTTGCCCTTGATGACGTCTTTTATTAACGTGTCGCCTTCGGTGGGATTAACGAAACGGACTACCGGCTCGACACCTTCCCTGGGTTCGGTGCGGGTGCGGCAGCGGCCATCGTAGCGTGGCTTTTCCTTGCGCGTCCGCTGGGCTTCTCGCATGGCGTCCAGTTCTTCTCTGGTGCAATAGCAGCGGTAAGCCTTGCCGGCGTCCAGCAGTTTTTGCGTGACTTCTTTATAGCGATCAAAACGCTCGGTCTGGTAGGTGATGTCGCCGTCGTGGTCCAGGCCCAGCCAGGTCATGGCGTCGAGTATGGCCTGCACGGCTTCGGGGGTAGAACGCTCACGGTCGGTATCCTCGATGCGCAGGACGAATTTGCCGCCGTGTTTGCGCGCGTACAGCCAGGAATACAACGCGGTGCGGGCGCCGCCGATGTGCAGATAGCCGGTCGGGCTGGGGGCGAAGCGGGTTACGACGGTCATAGCAGTTGCTCGAAAACTATTGGGCTGATTGGGTGCAAAAGAGTATCATCACGATATGCTCAGGATTGACCGAATTAAAGAGGAGCTCGGCTGGCTCAAAGTCGTATTGGGCATACTCAGTGTGCTTGACGCGTCGCTGGTTGCGTGGCTTGCTCAAAACTTTCAAAGCGCACAACCTGTTTTACTGCTCACGGGTCTTGTGGTGGTGGCGCTTTTAACCACGGGCATTGTCTGGGTCAATCGCCTGGCTTATCTTCGACTGGAGCAACTGGAGGTTTTGTAATGGTTTGGATTCCAATTACGGCATTGGCAATTTTGTGCCTGGGGCTGTTGCTAATAGTCCGAGAAGCCAGCCAACATCCGCCTAAATAAGCGTTAATTCAGGCGCTTGGATCCTGCACGGCCGAGCGTAGCGATTACTCGCTGCGCACGCGCAAGCGCAATCTTGCCCTACAGTCGCGGGTTACTTCTTGGCGCCACCATAACGCTGGCGGAAACGTTCGACCTTGCCGGCGGCGTCCATGATGTTTTGCTTGCCGGTGTAGAACGGATGCGTGGCGCTGGAGACTTCCAGCTTAACGAGCGGGTATTCTTCGCCGTCTTCCCACTTGATGGTGTCACCCGTCTTGATGGTGGAGCGGGTTAAAAACGCGAAGTCGCCGCTGATGTCTTTGAACACGACCGGGCGGTAGTCGGGGTGAATTTCTTTTTTCATGTCTGCAATGCTCTGGGTTTAATCTCTGGGTGTAATGCTTTAAGCGTTAACTGTTGTTGCGCGCAATGCCTACGCGCAGGGTTAATCCGTCTATATCAAACTGTTCGACCAGCTCGCCGCCGGGCTGCTCGCTTGCCGACAAGCGCGTGGCCAGGGTTTCCCGTGCCAGCCAGTCCTTTTGCGATTCAATGGCTTGTGCAATTTCCGGCGCAGCCGAGAATTCCACGATAATTCTGTCTGCTACGTGAAAATCGGCCTGTTTGCGCAGACGCTGAATCCGGTTCACGGCCTCACGCGCCAAACCACGTTCGCGCAGCGAGCCGGTAATTGTACTATCAAGCGCCACCGTAACGCCATCCTCGCGGCCCACCAGCCAGCCCTCGACGCCTTCGGCGGCGATAATCAGGTCTTCGGCATCCAGTTCAATCGGGTGGCCGGCGATGGTTAGAGTCAAGCCGGATTCTTGGATAAATGTATCAATCTGGTTGTCCGACAATTGTGCCACGGCCTGGGCCACCGGCTGCATGAGTTTGCCCAGGCGCTTGCCCAGGCGCTTGAAATCGGGCTTGGCGCTGCGAGTTACGAGATTGCCTGTACCGGCGACGTATTCAATGGCATCGACATTGACCTCGTCCAGCACGATGGCCTTCACGGCCTCGACATCAGCCTGGTTCACCTGTGCCTCTTCCACCACCAAAATTCGCGCCAGCGGTTGCCGCACGTTGATGCCAGCTTCGTTGCGCAAAGCCAGCACGTCACCGACGATGGCGCGCGCCAGCCCCATGCGCCGCTCTAAATAGGGGTCTAAATCGGGGTCAGACTGGGTTTTATCGGTTTGCGGAAAATCGGCCAGATGCACGGATACACCCGGCGTGGCCGCCAGGCAGCGGTACAGCCATTCGGTAAAGAACGGCGCAATCGGCGCCATCAAGCGCGCGAGTGTTTCCAGGCAAGTATAAGTAGTGTGGTAAGCGGCCAGTTTATCGGCGGCGCCCTCCTCGCCTTTAGCCGAAGCATCGGCCCGCGCGCCGCTCCAGAAACGCGGGCGCGAGCGGCGGATATACCAGTTCGATAACTCATCAATAAAGCGTTCGACTGCGCGCGCCGCCAGCGTTGGGTTGTAATTGTCGAATGCGGTCTGCGCGTCAAGCGTGGTGGTTTGCAGACGCGAAAGAATCCAGCGGTCCAGTTCCGGGCGCTCGGCCGGGACTTCGCTGGCCGGGATAAAGCCATCAATGTTGGCGTAGGTGGCAAAAAACGCATAGACGTTTTCCAGCGTGCCGAACACCTTGGTGCGGGTTTCGCGCAGGCCGCGCTCGACGTATTTGGTGTTATCCCAGGGCGGACTGTTGGCCAGCATATACCAGCGGATGACGTCGGCGCCGTGCGTATCCAGCGCCTCGAACGGATCCACCGTATTGCCCTTGGACTTGGACATTTTCTCGCCGCTAGCGTCGAGCAGCAGACCGTTTACGACGACGTTTTTGAACGCGACGTCGTCTTTCACCAAGGTAGCGATTGCGTGCAGCGTGTAGAACCAGCCGCGGGTCTGGTCCAGGCCTTCGGCGATGAAATCAGCCGGAAAATTGGCGTCAAAGACGTCGCGGTTCTCGAACGGATAATGCCACTGCGCGAACGGCATAGCGCCGGAATCGAACCACACGTCGATAATTTCGGGCACGCGACGCATTGTGCCGCCGTCCTCCGCTTGCCAGGTGATGTTATCGATAAACGGCCTGTGCAGATCGAGTTCCGCGTCCGCAGGAATCTGCTCGCCGGCCCTGGCGCGCAGATCTTCAATCGAGCCGATCATTTCGATCTGTTCCGGGTTCCGGTCATTAACCCAGATCGGCAGCGGCGTGCCCCAGAAGCGATGCCGGGACAGCGCCCAGTCCACGTTGTTTGCCAGCCAGTCGCCAAAACGGCCCTTGCCAATGGACGACGGATGCCAGTTGATCTGTGCGTTGAGTTCCACCAGGCGGTCTTTGCGCGCGGTGGTGCGCACAAACCAGGACTCCACCGGGTAGTTCATCAACGGCGTACCCTTGCGCCAGTCGTGCGGGTAGTTGTGCACGGTGACTTCGCGCTTGAACAGCAGACCGCGCTCTTTCAAATTACGGATGATGGGTTTGTCGGCATCCTTGAACCACAGGCCGCCGACGTCTGCCACATCCTTCGCGAAGTGGCCGTCGCGTTCGACCGGATTAAGCAGCGGCAGGTTATTCGCCTGCCCCACCGCGTAATCGTCGCCGCCAAACGCGGGCGCGATATGCACAATGCCGGTGCCGTCTTCGGTGGACACGAAATCGGCCGTGACCACCTGCCAGGCATTTTCGGCGCCTTCGACCTGCGCGAAATGATCAAACAGCGGCGTATAGCGCATCCCGGCCAAGTCGCGACCGGGGATTTTTTCCAGAACCTCGTAATCCTCTTCAAGCACCGCCAGCCGGTCTTCAGCCAGAATCAGCGTCTCGTCGCCGCAGCGCACCTTTACATAGGTGATGTTCGGCCCAACCGCCAACGCCGCATTGGAAACAAGCGTCCACGGCGTCGTAGTCCACGCCAGAAAATACACTTTTTCAAAGGGGTCAGACTCGATTGAAATATCAATCGAGTCTGACCTCTTGAAAGGGAAGCGCACGGTTACGCTGGGGTCCTGCACTTCCTTGTAGCCCAGGCTCACTTCGTGGCTGGAAAGTACGGTGCCGGTACCGGGCGAATACCAGTGGATTTTATAGCCTTTGTAGATTAGGCCCTTGTCCCAGAGCTGTTTCAGTAGCCACCAGACGGACTCGATGTATTCGTTGGAGAAGGTAACGTAGGGCGCATCCAGATCCACCCAGTAGCCGATGCGCCGGGTCAATTCGTCCCACTGGGTTTTATAGCGCAGCACGGAGGCGCGGCAGGCCTGGTTGTAGGCTTCGATGCCGTAGGCCTCGATATCTTCACGCGATTTCAGGCCGAGTTCTTTTTCCACCTCGATTTCCACCGGCAGGCCGTGCGTATCCCAGCCGGCCTTGCGGTCTACCCGGAAGCCCTGCATGGTTTTATAGCGGCAGAATACGTCTTTAACCGAGCGGCCCAGCACGTGATGGATGCCAGGACGGCCATTGGCCGTGGGCGGGCCTTCGTAAAAGGTGAAAACCGGGGCATCGACGCGCAGTTCGCCGCAGCGTTCAAACACGCGCTCGGCCTGCCACCACTGGCGGATTTCCGAATCCAGCGCGGGCAGGTCCAGGTTTTTGTTTTCGGGGAACTGACTCATAAAAGCGCTTGGCGCGGGTAATTAAAGGCGCGCAATCATAAACGCTTGCGCGCTTTATTGCATGTCGCAAGAAGCCTATTTTCCAGCCGCCCTAGACCTGTAGGGCAAGCGTGCCGCTTGCCGGCAAGTCGCAGACTTGCCCTACAGCATGGAATTCCCCCCACCCCGGGGCGCTATACATTATCACCTTTACTGTTATCGCTCGGCGGGACCGGGTCATCGCCAAATCCGCCGAGCGGATGACAGCGCGTAATTCGCCGCAGCGCGAGCCACAGGCCCTTGATCGGCCCATGCACTTCCAGCGCTTCTAGCGCGTACGCCGAACAAGACGGCGAAAAACGGCAATTCATGCCTAGCCACGGCGAAATAAACCGCCGATAGGCTTGAATCGGCAGTTTCAACAACCAGACTAATAAACTACGCAAAGTATTCATTAATGCGAATTCTAACGGATTCACCCGACCCGGTATGTTATACTGCGACCTATGGACGCAAAAACCCAGGAACTGAAAGACACCTTCGAAATCCTGCCCGATTGGGAGGAACGCTACGGCTTCATCATCGACCTCGGCAAGAAACTGGAACCCCTGCCCGAGGGCGCCTACAGCGAAGAACACAAGGTGCGCGGCTGCATGAGCCAAGTCTGGCTGATCGCCGAAAACGCAGACGCCGAGCCGCCGGTGATGATCTTCAAGGGCGATTCCGACGCCCACATCGTGAGCGGACTCATCGCCATTCTGTTAATGATCTTCTCCGGCAAAACCGCGCAGGAAATCGTGGATACCGACATCCACGCCATCTTCTCCGACCTGGAGCTGGAACAGCACATCACCATGAACCGGCGTAACGGGCTGTATTCCATGGTGGAGACAATCCAGCGACTGGCGGCGGCGCGCCTGGCGACCGGCTTATCGAATAAAGTTATCCGGCAAATAACTACCCGGCACGGGCAAAAGCCATGACCCGCTGCCCCGTCCCCGATGGCCACTGGTGGGAATAATAACGGCCCCGGTGCGTCGTATCCTGATCACTCAAACACCATAGCAGCGGAAAGCCACCGGTGATTTCCGCGTGACGCACACACCCGACCCCCATGAATTCCTCCGGTTGCGGCGTGCCAGTGTAACCGCCATAAGCCAGGAAATGGTCGCGCGCACTGCGCCCAAAACGTATTGATACCAGACGGTCATCAGGGTTATGAATCAGCATCGCCGCAACCAGGCCGCTACATGTCAGCCGCCGGGTGCCGCCAGCCACCGTAGCGATCGCACGAATAAACTCCCCGCGCGCGCAACCCAGGTTATTCACAATACTTGCGCCCAGGGAATGGCCCACGAGGAAAATTTCACCAATGCAGTAATCCTGCATGAAACGCGCGCGAATGGCGTCAAACAGCGCATAAGCCCGTAATTCGTTCGCGCCTTCGCCGGGCACCCACCAGCTAAACCGGCCTTGCGCGTCCGCAACACCGCGGGGGTACACGAAAATCGTGGGCGTTTTCGCGTAGCGTTCCAGATCATAATAACCCCGCACCCGCACCGCCGGATTGGTGCGGCCGTGGAAGGCTATGATCAGGCGGTGGCGCTGGGTCGAATCATATTTTTCCGGTATGACGGTGATCAAGCCACGTGGTTTACCACCCACTTGAATATTTGTTGGCGAACCCTCGGCTGCCGCTTGGGCGCACCCACTGACCGCCACCACACCAGGTATACATAGCAGAGACGCCGTGGATAATATTTGCAGCAGGCGATATACCCGGCTGAGGCCGAAAATAGTATTTACAGCCGAGCACCAGATGCGGGCAACGGGCTCGAAGCGATAAGAATCTGTTTTTTGCATCATGTCCCTTAGCCGCTCCAACTACTCATTCTAACGAGTTCCAGCCCCGTTAGTTCTCACCGGTCGCGGTACATTTCCACGCACGTGGGGCACGCAAAGGAACGGCCGTAAGCCAATATATCAGCACCGGTTCATCCCCACGTGCACGGGGAACACGCCTAATTGACGCTATGCGCCAAAACCAAAGTGAATTGCATGAATGCCGTGTATCCATTAATATCTAAAAATGATCGAATCATTTGGGAATCGTGCCACCGCTGATTTGTATCATGGTGTATCGAGTAGTCGGGTTCGGCGGTTGCCGACCCAAATTTTGGATTCAGCGCGATATAAACTCGATCACTGCTGTCCCATAAACTCGTACCGGTCATTCCGGGCGAAGACCCGGAATCCAGTGAGACCTTATAGAACCTGGATTCCGGACAAGTGCTTCGCACTTTCCGGAATGACGCAAGGAATAACCGAACTTCATGTCTCCA
>JBDNIO010000192.1:0-2889 GCA_041688215.1 Salinisphaeraceae bacterium
GCCGCGCTCCAAGCCCGAGCGGGTAACTAGACTAAATCCAGCCTGCGATTATGAGTATGGCCATCCTCCTCGTTGTTCACAGCCGCATTCAGACACAGGCGGACCCGCCCGGCATCCATTGTGGGAACTGTGTCGTATTCTGGCCATTCAGAGGGGTTTACGCGGCGGCCACGGTCAATCGAGTGCCATAATAGTGCCATAATACAGTGCGCCTATCGTGGCTAAGACAGCGCCCTCTCATAATCTTGTTACCAGAAAAACCTACTTTCGGGATTGCAGTTATGGATATAGCCGTTATCGGCACCGGCATCGCCGACCTTAGTGCCGCGTGGATGCTGCACCGCGAACACAACGTACAGGTATTTGAAGCCAATGCTTACGCCGGTGGGCACACTAATACGCTAATGGTGGGCGAGCAGCCCGTGGACACTGGCTTTATTGTTTACAACGAACCTAATTACCCGCGTCTGAAGGCTTTGTTGCGTGAGTTGGACGTGGCTACGCAAGACAGTGATATGTCCTTCGGTGTGTCCATTGCCGACGGTGAAGTCGAGTGGGCCGGCGACAATATTTTCACCATGTTTGCGCAAACCTCCAATCTCGTTTCGCCGGCCCATTGGCGCATGATTAAAGACATCCTGCGGTTTAACCGCCAGGGTAAGGACTTGCTGGAGCGCAATGCCCTACCGGCGATCAGTCTGGGCGCGTATCTGGACGAAAACCGCTACGGCGCTGAATTTCGCGGGCGCTATCTGGCGCCGATGGCGGCGGCGATCTGGTCCGCGCCCACAGCCACGATGCTGGATTTTCCGGTGGCCAGTTTCCTGCGTTTTTTCAATAACCACGGCCTGCTGAACGTGGCGGACCGGCCACAATGGAAAACCGTAACCGGCGGCAGCCATCAGTATGTGAAAAAGATAATGGCCGTGCTGGGCGAGCGGGTGCATCTGAATACCCCGGTGTCCCAGGTACGCCGCGATGCCGATGGCGTGGGCTTGCAAACGGGCACAGGCGACGAACAGCGTTTCGACCAGGTTATTTTCGCTTGCCATGCTGATCAGGCGCTGGCGTTACTGGCCGACGCGGATGCATCTGAAAAGCGCCTGCTGGGCGTATTCGGGTTTCAGGATAATCGTGCGTTGCTGCATAGCGACCCCGCGCTTATGCCCAGGCGGCGCAAGGTTTGGTCTGCGTGGAATTACATGGCTGATAACGATCTACTCAACGAGCAAAAAGTATCCGTGACCTACTGGATGAATCGCCTGCAATCCATTCCCGGGCAGCGGCAGTATTTCGTCAGCCTGAACCCCTTGCAGGAGCCGCGCCCGGCACACCGGATTGCTGAAATAGATTACGCGCATCCGGTGTTCGACCAGGCGGCGGTGGCCGCGCAGGCCGATATGCACACGATCCAGGGCAAAAACAGAAGCTGGTTTTGTGGCGCATGGTGCGGCTACGGTTTTCATGAAGATGGCCTGGCCGCGGCTGAAAACGTGGTGAAAGGGCTGGGCGTAGCACCGCCCTGGGCGCATTAATGACGGCTGATTCCACAGCCTGTTTATTCGATTGCCGGATCAATCATCGGCGTCCGGCCGGGCCGCGGTATGAATTCAACTATCGCGCCTATTATCTGCTGCTGGATGTCGATCGTATCGACGCCGATTGCCGCGAAACCCGATTGCTATCGCATAACCGTTTTAATTTGCTGGCTTGTTATGACCGGGACCACGGAAGTCGCGACGCTAGCAGTTTGCGGGCCTGGGCGGAGTCTTTGTTACAGCAACAATCGGTAAGCCTTGATGGTGGCCGCATCCGGCTGTTGTGCCTGCCGCGCGTACTGGGCTATGTATTCAATCCCATCAGTATTTTTTACTGCAACCACGCGGATGGGTCGCTGCGCGCAATTATCTGCGAGGTGCACAATACTTTTGGCGAGCAGCATTGTTATGTGTTGCACGCAGACAGTGAGCCCATGGACTACGAACAGCCTCACGCCAAGGCCAAGCTGTTCCATGTGTCGCCGCTGCTGGAGCGCGCAGGGCAGTATCGATTTCGCTTCACCGCGCCGGGCAGTAATTTTGCGGTAAGCATACGTTTATATAATGCTGAGGAGCAGCTACGCGTGGTCACAGCGCTAAGCGGTCAACGCTGTGAACTCACCGATCGCAACCTTTTGGCCCTGTTCGTACGTATACCTTTTATGACACTGAAGGTGATGGCCGCGATTCACTGGCAGGCACTGAAAATATGGCTGCGAGGCGGCCGGTTTTTTACTAAGCCCGAACAACACGGCAACAAGTTTTCATAGCAATAAAAATTTAACGATATGGCAAACGAGCAAGAATCAGTAATTTCATCGGGCGCAGGCCTTAATTGGCGCATGCGTCTGGCGTTACGCTTAATGCGGCAGGTAGATACCGGCCGCCTCACAGCAGTATTGCCCGACGGTAGCCGTTACGAGTTCGAAGGTGCGAATCCGGGCCCGTGCGCGACCATAAAGCTTTACTCAGACGCAGTAATCAGGCGCCTGATACGAGGCGGGGATGTCGGCTTTGCTGAAAGTTATATGGCGGGCGAGTGGGATACTCCCGACTTATGCGCTTTGCTGCACTTGTTCCAACTCAACGAGAAGGCGCTCACGCCGCAAGTCACCGGGGTTGTGGCGGCGTCCAAACTGTGGCGGGCGATTCAGCACCGCTGGTTTCGCCGCAATACGCGCCGCGGCAGCCGTCGCAATATCGAAGCGCACTACGATCTGGGCAACGATTTCTACGGCTTGTGGCTGGATGAGCAAACCTGGGCCTATTCGTCCGCCGTGTTTGCGCATCCCGAACAGCCACTGGCCGACGCCCAACACCATAAATTCGATTTGCTGATCGAGCGGCTCGA
>JBDNIO010000193.1:0-2962 GCA_041688215.1 Salinisphaeraceae bacterium
CGCAACGGCACCGCAGCACGCGCGCTTGAATTCGCCATATTGACGGCGGCGCGTAGTGGCGAGGTGCGCTTGGCAACGTGGGATGAATTCGACCTGGACGCGGCGCTGTGGGCTGTACCGGCCGAGCGGATTAAAGCCGGGAAAAAACATGTGGTGCCGTTGCCAGCCGAAGCCGTGGCGATACTGCGCAGCATGCCGAGAATGGCGGGCAGTGACTTCGTATTCGCGGCCGCAAAAGGTGGTGCGTTATCTGACATGGCGTTGAGTTTTAAAAAGTAACACCGACAGCTTGCGGCTGGCATCTGACAGCGCGCAGCACTCAGCCTGGGGCGGATGCCCTTGGCTTTTTTTATGGGCAAATTATCGTAACGCACCCCTACGCGCGCGGGCGCGAGGGGCGTCTTTTTTTATTGTGCACTACAACGCGCGTTTGCACGTATCCGCACTAATCCGCATATATTCGTGGTTATTCGTGGTTATTCGTTGGACAAAAACAAATGGCTTAGAGTAAAAACTCTCTAAGCCATTGTTTTGTATGGTGTCCCCAAGGGGATTCGAACCCCTGTTGCCGCCGTGAAAGGGCAGTGTCCTAGGCCTCTAGACGATGGGGACATAAAATCTTTATCTTTCAACAACCTGCCAGGATAATCTACCAGGCAAGCTGTTTTGGATGGTGGAGCCAGGCGGGATCGAACCGCCGACCTCAACACTGCCAGTGTTGCGCTCTCCCAGCTGAGCTATGGCCCCGTTGTGATGAGGATGCGGGTCGTCTAAATCCGCTCCATCATTCGCTTCGACGTTTCCGCCGAGCGGCGAATTATAGGGACACAGCCCGCGGTACTCAACCATTAATGCAAATTTCTTTAGGCGCGAACCGCATCGCGCACGGCCTGAATCACACAATCCTGCTCGGATTCGGTCAGATAAGGGTGCATCGGCAAGCTCACAACCCGCTCTGCCGCAGCCTCGGAAACGGGGATCGCAACATCACTGTAGAGCGCCGGTTGACGGTTCAGGAGCACCGGATAATACACGGCTGTGGGCACGTCGGCGGCCGACATACGCTCACGAAATGTGTCGCGATTATCCACCTCAATCGTGTACTGCGCGAAAACACTGGTGTTGTCATCCGCAATTTTTGGCGTTTTCACAACATCGGCCAATTCTGCGCTATAACGAGCGCCAACGCGCGAACGCGCCTGGACTTCATCCGGGAAAATATCCAGCTTGCTTAGCAGAATTGCCGCCTGCAGCGTATCCAGGCGGCCGTTTATGCCCAACCGGGGATGATGATACTGACGGTCCTGGCCATGATTGCGCAGTTCACGCATGCGCCGATCAAGCTCGGGATCATCGGTAAAGGCCGCGCCCCCGTCGCCGTAGCAGCCCAGCGGCTTGGCGGGGAAGAATGATGTCGCCGCCAGGCCGGACAAATTGCACGAGCGCTTGCCTTTATAGGTAGCGCCAAAACTTTGCGCCGCGTCTTCAATAACCGGAATGCCGTGGCGCGCGCCGATGGCATTAAGCGCGTCCATATCCGCGCATTGGCCGAACAGGCTTACCGGCACAATAGCGCGGGTTTTATCGGTAATGGCCGCTTCTACCAGGCTTGCGTCGATGTTATAGGTGTCCGCATCAATATCCACAAACACGGCGGTGGCGCCCAGCAGGCCAATCATCTCGCCGGTTGCAATAAATGTAAACGGCGTGGTGATCACTTCGTCGCCGGGGCCAATATCCAGCGCCATCATGGCCACCAGCAACGCATCCGTACCGCTGGAGAGCGCAACGCAGTGTTTCGCGCCGGCATAACTGGCCAGCGCGGTTTCGAGTTCGTCAATTTCAGGCCCCATTACATATTTGCCGTGATCCAGCACGGCATGAATACGGGCGTCCACATCGGACTTTATGCGCTGGTACTGCGCCTGAAGATCGATAAATTGCATATCAGTAAAAGCCTGCAGGGAATTGATGGAATTTCTGCCCATCTTAGCATTACGATGGCTAACTGCTGATACATCCACTGCACACGAGCACACTACAAAGCGGCTAAATCCGGGAGCAACTATTGAACACCCCCAGCAAAGGCGCCAAACGCATGGCGGACGTATCAGGCCCACGGCGCAAAGCCTTAACCGCGGGCACTGAGCAAACGCAACCCCTGGTGGAAGCTTTTGTAATCGATATGGCAAGCCTGTTTGCCAGCGTTTATCCTGACCTTGCGCAGCCAGCCAAAGCCCACATAAAACAGTCCGCGAGCTTCACGCAACGCATGACCGCAGCAGGTGAACTGGCGCTGCAGCACAAAGGCCGTGGCGCGTTCGGCACCCTGGCCAGCCATGCATCGGATACGGTGCGCGGCTGGGCGGCCTACCTGTTGGGCGCGCAACCTGATTTATTCATTGCGCAACGCCTGGCCCGTATACGTGGCCTGGCTGACGACCCGCACTTTGGCGTGCGCGAATGGGCCTGGATTGCAATACGCCCTGCGCTTCTCACAGAAATAAAAACCGCGATTGAAACCTTACAACCCTGGACCGAGGAAAAATCACCTAACCTGCGTCGTTATGCCGTAGAAATCATGCGGCCACGCGGCGTCTGGTGCTCGCATAGTCCCGAACTTAAAACTAACCCCGAACCTGGCAGGGTCTTGCTGGAGCCACTGAAAGCCGACCCCGCGCGCTATGTTCAGGATTCGGTCGCAAACTGGCTAAACGATGCCGCTAAAACCAACCCGCAGTGGGTAACCGAGCTCTGCGCAACCTGGCTGGCACAATCCAGAAGCCCCACAACCGAATATATCTGCAAACGCGCGACTCGGAGTCTGCGCAAGAAAACCCGGAGAGATAACGTTGCTAACCCACGTTGACGTAAATCCCCGCCGACTTTAGTATTCCCCCCGCTGCGCGCAGCCGGGGCGGTTAGCTCAGTGGTAGAGCACTGCCTTCACACGGCAGGGGTC
>JBDNIO010000194.1:0-7757 GCA_041688215.1 Salinisphaeraceae bacterium
CGCTCGAATTTTGCTTTTGACATGGTTGCGTGCCTTTTGCTCGGTCGTCGATTAAATCAATGTCTCGTCTTTGTTCGGTCTTTTGTGAGGCGTGAGGCGTGAGGCGGAAAA
The DNA here is from genome assembly GCA_041688215.1 of Salinisphaeraceae bacterium. Classification (GTDB taxonomy): domain Bacteria; phylum Pseudomonadota; class Gammaproteobacteria; order Nevskiales; family Salinisphaeraceae; genus JBDNIO01. The sequence goes on from JBDNIO010000194.1 coordinate 112, forward strand.
ACCCAGGAATTACCCATTGGGCCGCCTCTCACCTTTCGTCTCACGTCTTGGCACACGGATGTGCCAACGGCCGGTTTACCGGCCGGTAGCAACAAGGAAACCGCGTTTTCTTGTTGCGTTCCGCAAGTAGGGCAGGAGCCCTATCTTGCGGGATCAATGTGGAGCCCGGGAGCAGATTTGAACTGCCGACCTCTCCCTTACCAAGGGAGTGCTCTACCCCTGAGCTACCCGGGCAAAATTCAGGTCACAGATAACAGGTTACAGGGAACAGCAAGAAAAACGGCGCGCCAGCGCCACCATCCCTGTAACCTGTTATCTGTAAACCTGTAACCTATCTCTTGGAGCGGGTGATCGGGATCGAACCGACATCATCAGCTTGGAAGGCTGAGGTTCTACCATTGAACTACACCCGCGTATTTACAGGGCACAGGTTACAGGGAAACAGGGAACAGAAAAACAAACGGCGCGTCAGCGCCACAATCCCTGTCCCCTGTAACCTGTTGCCCTGTACCCTAATATCTGGTGGAGGGGGAAGGATTCGAACCTTCGAAGGCATAGCCGACAGATTTACAGTCTGTTCCCTTTGACCGCTTGGGTACCCCTCCCTCAACGGCCCCGCAGTTAACCTCTGGGCCGCAAAGAGCCGCGTATTCTTGTGAAATGGCGCGCGAATGTCAACCATTTACGCACGCAGTGGCCGATATTCAGGCGTAGTTTTTTCTCTCCCGCACTTCAGGCGCACACACTGCGGCCGATTTCCTGACTTGAACGCGCAAGAGTGAAAAATAGTCTGCATGACTGCGGCCGCGCCACACATGAACAACAACATGAATATTCTGCTGGTGGAGGATTCCCGCGCGGATGCCCGCCTGATCCAGATATTGCTGGGCAACACCGATGCCCCGCTAAACATCGAGCACGTCGAGATCGATTCGATGGCTGTACCACCAGGGAGCGAATGGTTCCATGGCTAAGTGGAGCAAACTCCGGGAACCGCCGAATTTGGTCAATTGATTTCTGGACTTGCTCCAAAAACTCCAAGCCCTTGCCTTGCTGGGCTAATTCGTAATAGTCAACTTCTTTTGCGAGTTCTTGTTCAGCAAGCGGATGGAATACGTAAGGCAGCATCAACTTCCATAACGATCACGCAGCCACCCAAAAACGGCATCCCCGGGCATGCCTTGCGTCGTGCCTGATTCCATTTCCGCATCACGACGTTCGGCCTCGGCAAGCCATAACTACTCAATCTCGCGCTCGGGCAAATTTTCCATACTCTGAACCAACGAATGCGTAAGCTGAACGCGCGCTTGCGGCCGCAGCGCCAGAGCAGCCTCCAGAATGGATTCTATAGCAGACGTTTGCGTAGCCATTTACTGAGTCAACACTTCATCTCGCGGCATACCTATCCCTGCTGGGCTTGCTTCAAGCCAAAAAAGAAACGCGTCCCCGCGCCAGGCTACGACTCCACCCCTATCCTGCCCCCCCCGTGGCGCTCGACTATCTTCTTGCATATGGCCAGGCCTATACCCGTGCCCGGGTACTCGTCTTGGGTATGCAAACGCCGGAATATGACGAAGATTTTTTCCAGATGCGCAACGTCGATGCCAATCCCGTTGTCCTGAATTGAAATCTGCCACTCATCGCCTTGCTCGCGTGTGGATATTTCCACGCGCGGACGCTGACCGGCGGGCACAAACTTCATGGCATTGGTTATCAGATTCGCCAAAAGCTGCTTCAGTTGCGATTCGTCGCCCCATACTTGCGGCAGCTCGCCCACCACCCACTCAGCGCCGGTGGTCTGAATATCCGTGCGCAGGTCATCGCGTACGGCCTCCACTACCTGCCCCAGGCGCACGGGAGCAAATTCGCGGCCACGTGTTTCCAACCGCGACAAATCCAGCAGGTCGTTGATCAGCGCGTGCATGGACTTCGCGCCCGCGCTTATGAATCCCAGAAATTCCTGACCATTTTCGTCCAGCTGGTCCCCGCACTGGTCCTGCAACAAGCGTGAAAAACTCACGATATTACGCAGCGGCGCCTGTAAATCGTGGGAAGCCACATACGCAAACTGCTGCAATTCATCATTCGAGCGTGCGCGTGCTGCCGCCTGATCCGCCAGATCGCGCTCTATGCGCTGGCGCTCGGAAATTTCCTCTTCCAGCCTTTGATTACGCTGGTAAAGCTCCCTGCTTTTGGCCTCCAGCAAGGTCTCTACCTCGCGCCGGGCGCGCTGCTCGCGGGCAATTTTACGGCGCAGCAGTTCCAGCGCGTCTTCACTCACGCGGCAGTATCCGCCCGGGTTAGATAAAACTGCGCCGCGGTGCCCTGCCCCTGCGATAAATCCTGCATGCTCACTGCAATGGCCTCCCCAAAATGCTCGATACAACCCAGCACCAAACCATGCGCAAACTGTGCAAATGGCCGCGCCGAGTGGTAAATCATAACTAGCCGGTCATTCCCGACTAGCTCGGTTTCAAACGTGGGCAACTCCGCATCCGGGTAAAGTTTACGCACCTCCACGTGAACGTAGGATTCAATCCCGGTTAAAAACTAACCGTAATGTGCCACAAACAACCGCAGAAACACCCAGCGCCCGAACACCTGCAAGAGCTCATCCGCCGGAATATCAGAGGTTTCCGACAAGGCCACCACCAGCCGCACCATTTCGCCGTGGTGATAATTGCCCACCGAGGTATAAGCCCCCTCGTTTTCCGGCGCCGCCTGTCCCAGGATTCGCTCGACAGTGGCAAGTCCAAAACGCTCTTCCACCATTTCCAGAAATTCGGTAAAAATCATCCCTTTCATGTGTATCCCCTTATGCGGCCATCTCGGGCTTTCCGTTGGTTGTTATCGGCCGGGCATCAGCACATCAAATAGCTCATTCAAGCCACGTGCTGTTTGCCAAGAATACAATGCCCCGTTCGCCATAAGGCATTATTTGGCACCGATGGCCCGACCAATCGAGTCTGACCCCTTGGTCGTTTTCGGAGTAGTCCCCATAGATTATATGCATCCACAGTAGATTCTCGGTAATATACGGGCCCAGCCAGGAGAAAGCTCATGGGCAATTTGGCTACAGTAACGCAAGCTGGACGCGTCGGACGCTCTGCCCGAACGTGTAGCCGCACTAAGCCGCACACTGGATAATCTCAAGCGTTTGCGATAAGCGCGCTAATTATCTGTGGCTGACTGCCGGCCTTTATCCCGATAAAACCATGCCCCCAGCGCCGGCAACAGAATAATCGCGCCGACCATATTTACCAGGAACAAAAACGCCAGCAGCAGGCCCATATCGGCCTGGTATTTCAGCGCCGACATGGTCCAGGTGGCAACACCGACAGACATGCTAATAGCGGTGAATACGATGGGGCTGCCGCGGTCGTGCATGGAACGGCGGAAGGCTTCGCTGGTTTCGTCGATAGCGTCGAACCGGATGCCGTCGTGCTGCAGAATCTTATCCGCAAACAACTGCATGCGCTCGGATAAGTATTTATAAAAAATAAACCCGAGGATGTAATCGCGAAAGTCATTCGCGCCCATCTTGCCGCGCAGGGTGTTGGCGATGTTCCAGAGCTGGGTTTGCAGTTGTTTTTATGTTCTTCGGTCATGCGTGCGGCAATACTTTGGTGCGGATAAATCCAGGCACGCAGATTAGCATCGACGCGCTGCGGCGCGAAGTCGCGTGGGGCTTGTGCGATTTACTACCCTAGCCGTAACCTTGCTTGACCGCACTGTGACACATTGACTGCAAAAGCTCGCTCGGAGCGCTGGCTGATCACGCTTGTGCTTATCAGTTCTCCGTTACCTGCTATCCGGGCTGAATTGATGCGTTTATCCGGGTGTGTCGGATACCTGATCATCAAGTCGCCCATGCAAGGGCGAAACGAAGAGTACGAAAAGCATGGCAACGCCGACCATACTCATGAACAACACAAAGGCGGTATCGTAGTTGCCCCCTGTATCGTAGGCACGCCCCGCATAAACAATGCTCAACAAACTTATGAACATTATTATGAGCTGCATACAGCCCATTACTGTGCCGTAGGAAGTACGACCAAAATGATCGGCTACCAGAGCCTGCCAAACCGGAAATTCTCCGCCAACGGCGACTCCACCGATAGCTAGTGCCACTACCAACACCGGCAGGGCCGGGGCAGTGAGTAAAAAGAGCAATTGCATCATGATAAAGCCCATGATCACCAGCAGCAGCCAGCGTTTTTCTACCCGATCAGCGATCATGCCGAAAGCCAGCTTGCCCAGTATTGAGGAAAAGCTGATCAGGGCAACCAGCCATGCCGCATGTTGCGCGTTGATGCCCAGGTCCAGCGCGTAAGGTACCAGCGATGCCAGCACCGCCTGATTGACCGCAAAGGTAAGGCCAATAGCCAGAGTGAGGCACCAGAAATTGCGGTTTACAAGTATTTGCCGGTATGACCACGCCCGCTCGTCGCGACTTTCGCCGTCTGCGTCGGCAGGTCTGGTATCGCCGTCCGGCAACAGTCCCCTATCCTGCGGCCTGTCAGTGACCGCCAGGAGTGACGTGACGCTTACCAGCACGGTGATAGCAACACCCTGTAGAAGTAGCGCGCCGCGCCAGCCGAATAATTCCAGGTTGAATCCTATGGCAGGCACAAGCAGTGTCCCGCCAAGCGAGGTCGCCACAGAGGTAATGCCCAGCGCTCGGCCTCGGCGCCGAATAAACCAGCGTGATACAACGGTCGCCGCAGAGAGCGGGCCGATGGCCCCCGCACCAGGGCCCACCATGAACAAAAGCAGCGCAGCCATTAACCAGACAGATTGTGCCAACCCCAGACCGATTAGCCCCGCGCCCATAAGAAACGCGCCTATAACGAGTACATAACGCACTGGAAAACGGTCCAGTAGCCTGCCAATCACCGGCGCGGACCACCCCATGCCCAGCAGAATAAGCACTAACCCGATATTGGTACTCGCCCGTGATAACCCAAATTCCTCGCTGACTGGAACCACAAAGAGCCCGAACGCGTAGGACGTACTGCCGATCGCGAACATCTCGGCGACAAACACCGCGGCAACGACCCACCACCCGTGGAACACCGGTGGGCGAACACGCGTTTTTTTGCGACATCAACATCCTCCGGACTCAAGTCGCCCTTCGGCGCGGCCGGCGTTATTTACGCCATGTCGACGCCACAGGCCCGCGCAAACGACCATGCATGCACACGCACTGCCAGCGAATACACCTATAACATCTATTGCGCACTGCGCAGAATGCCGGTGGGCGTGAATTCTCCGGTACGGGGTTCGCGGCGGTTCAGCTGGGTCGACTGAGACAATTCGTTATTGACCTTCTCGATGCTGTAAGCCTTAGATACCAAGTCATGAAAAATTGATACGTTGTTGTAGTAACCCGTCGCGTCGTAGGCGTATATCACCCCATCCAGGGAAACCCGCCACAACTCGCCTCGGGTGTCATACATATCGCCCATTACCTTGAACCAGCTGTCCTCTTCTACATAGAAGCGCCGCTTGGAATAGATGTGCCGCAGGGTGGGCTTGAGCGTACCCTCAATCACCCATACTCGCCTTAGTTCATAACGAATATAGTCCGGGTTGGGATGACCCTGAGTCTCAATCAGGTCTTCGTACTTTATATCCCGTGATTCCAGCTCGTAGTTGTTGAATGGAACGTATATTTCGCGTTTCCCGATGAGCTTCCAGTCGAAACGCTCGGGCGAACCGTTAAAGCCATTCTGCTCATCCACAACCCGGGGGCCGGTGTCCATCGGAAAGTCAAAGCCGATGTCCGGTGTCTTGCGTATTCTTCGTGTTCCCGGGTCGTACAGCCACGCTTGCCTGGAGGTCTCATCATGGTCAAACGTATTCGCCGTAAGTGACATTCGGCCGGCATGGCGGGGCGGCGCCTTCTCCTCGGTTATGCTGTAGGCAAACACCTCACCATCGCGCCATTCGTCGCGCTCATCACCTTTGGCGTAGGGGGTATAGGCTCTAAGAATGAACCACGACTTACTTACGGCGCCGGTGGGCTGAACATAGAACGACAGTTCCGGTGCCTCGATAAACCACGCCGGACTGGACGTTAAAATATTGTAGACAATTTCCAGACCGGACTCAGGTATTGGAAAGGCGGATCCGCCATATGCGCCTTCGAGTGTTAAACCGTCATTCGCCAGATCTGCCTGCACAGCGTTTTTCTTTACGTTTTCCTGCCACTGCTCGTCGTTACGAAAATCCCTGTGAGTCGGGTAGACATTCATGCGAAAGGTATCCGGATACTCCCTGAAAAGCGCTTTCTGCCCTTCTCCAAGGTGGTCCGCATAACGCTCCATATTTTCTGCCGTAATGGTAAACAAGGGTTCTTCGTCAGGGTACGGGTTCGGGTTGTAGCTCCCGTCATACTCAATATTCGGCGGCGCCCCGAGCCACTTCCCCGACCAGGCTGGAATAGTGCCGTCCGCATTTGCGGCCGCCTCTGCACCGGTCGGTGTCAGGGATTCGCCAAGCTGTGCGGCCTTATCCTGACTAACGCCACTGAAAGCGCTCAGGGGCAACAACCCGAGCATCAAGATAAGGGAGTTCCTTATATGGTTTGAACGAGTGATCATCAATCTGCTCCTATACACAAGGCTAAAAACTGTATTTCGCGCTGAATGAGGCAAAACTTCGGTCCGCCAGTGCGCGGTTCTCTGTATCTGCGGCACCACTGAATCGGTTGTAGGCGACCGAGAGCAGCAAGTTCTCTAGGTACTTAAATCCGAAGGTTATTGCGTAGCGTCGATCCCCCTTGCCATTCAGGCTACCCAGCGATGAAGCGACTGCGGCTTTGCCGTCGAAGGCATTGGCATGGGCAAGTGCAACGGATAAATCCCATCCCGGCCAGACCTGCTGGTAATTGAATATCATTTGCCCCTGAAAGGCGGCGGCGTTGCGAGTGTTGCTGATCTCGCTGTAAGCCTGCCCGCCGGTGACAATCGGTTCTATGTCGCTAACATAAACGTCGGATAGCTCTCCCAGCACAATCAACTGATCCCAGAATCGAGTCGGTGTAAGTATCTTCGTTGCACTTATATTGGCCTGCCAGACATCGCCCACCGTGGGCGTCGGCACCAGCGCACCGAATAACCCCGGTGCATTCACGCTCAGGCCCGCTCCGTTGCGATAGCTGACCTCGCTCGCAATCGCAGTGCCGGCAACATCCGTGGTCAGCGATATAGCTGTCATCTCGATATCGCTTGCATACACGGCCCGGTAGCTGCTGTTCCCGGCCAGCACATCGGCCGGTGCAGTATTGATGAAAACCGCGCCCGTAGGGTTCTTGTCGTGATAACGGATATGATGCAGACCCAGTTCGGTTCCGAAACCAAACAGATACTTGGTACGAAAACCCCACTGGCTGTCGGAGTTGGCCTCGATATCCGAGCCTCTAGGTATCTCCACCCGCGATACCGGAGCACCTGGCGGTAGATTCAGAATAAAAAACTCAGCCCCAGGGCCTACTAGGTCGGTACCGTGCCTATCCGGTTCATTGCCAAATGGATGGAGCGATGCTAAATTGGTCCAATGGACGCACGCGGCTTCCCGACATCGCTGCCAGAATTTCAGCGGGCCTTCCCCGATGATGCGGCGTGCGCGCGCTACCTTGAGCA
>JBDNIO010000027.1:0-8611 GCA_041688215.1 Salinisphaeraceae bacterium
CACCGAACTATATGGATCGTCATTCCCGCGAACGCGGGAATCCATATTTCGCGGCACTTTCACTGGATTCCCGCTTTCGCGGGAATAACGTTACAGATCAATAACTTATAGAAAATCACTATTCTTTGGTGACATAGCCAATGGATTAGTCTAATGTGACGATTCTGACCGCGCTGGGCCGCGGATAGTTCAGCGCAGGCGTGGGTTAAGCGTGTACGTGCCGGTGAGGCTGGCTTCGGCAAGCACATGGCCTTCTACAGCTTCAAGCACGTCATCGGCGGTGAACTCGCCGTCAACCGGGCAGACCTGAATATCCAGCGCCAGCAGGCGAAACACATAGCGATGCACGATGGGATCATTCCAGGGCGGCGCGGGGCCGTCATAGCCGTGATAGGTGCCGCCCATATCCGGATCGCCGGCAAAGCAGTCGGTGTAGCTGTTCACGCCCTGTCGCGCAAGTTTGGGGCCGGGAGGCTGCATCTTGCCGCCGGGGCTGACTTCTGCAGAGCATTCGCCTGCCTCGATTTCCTCCAGATCCGGCGCGATGTCGACCATGGCCCAATGCGCGAAGTCTGCGCGCGGCAGGTCGGCCGGTACTTCGCGGTCTTCCTTGTTCACGTCATCCGGCTTGCTCGGGGCGTCCGGGTCTATACAGAGTAAAACCAGCGATTTCGCTTCTTCCGGCACGCCCGTCCAGGTAAATCCAGGATTTCGGTTTTTGGATAGCCGGACGTGATTATCGGCATCGGGCACGGCCAGGGCATAATCGTCGGGAATTACGCCGCCGTCATTGAATGCGCTGCTGCTTAATTGCATTTAGGTCTCCGTAGGATTGGGCGTGGATTTTGCTGTTTGGCACGATAACGCCGACATGGTCCGATTTCCAGTGGCTGGTTAATCGTTGGGTGCTATTGCGCGCGACATGATGGCATCGGTGGCCCGGCGCACGCCGGCGGACACATTTTCGGATAACCGGTCTACCAGCGTAGCCTTGGTCTTGTAGGTTACCGAGAAAATTTCGCGCTCGTCACGATCGGCATGAAGCAGGTAGTCATCACTGGTTTTCAGTTCATCCACCAGTTTGAGCGTTAGCGCCTGGCTGCCGTACCAGTGCTCGCCGGTGGCGACTTTTTCAATATCCAGTTCCATGCGGTTCTGGCTGACGAAATCCTTGAACAGACCGTGCGTGTCTTCCAGCTCCTGCTTGAATTTGGCGCGGCCTTCGTCGGTGTTTTCGCCCAGCATGGTCAGCGTGCGTTTGTGGTTGCCCGCGGTGTGCAATTCAAAGTCGATGTTCTTTTCCTTCATCAACCGGTTGAAGTTCGGCAGCTGGGCCACAACCCCAATGGAACCGATTATGGCAAACGGCGCGGCCACGATTTTGTCGGCCACACAGGCCATTAAATATCCGCCGCTGGCGGCCAGTTTGTCCACCGATGCGGTCAGGGTGATGCCATGGTCGCGCAGGCGCCGTAATTGCGAGGCCGCGAGGCCGTAACTGTGGACCATGCCGCCGGGGGATTCGAGCTTGATTAGCACCTCGTCATCGGCCTCGGCCACCATCAGAATGGCGCTGACTTCCTCGCGCAGGTTGGCGACCGCCGAGGCGCGGATATCGCCTTCAAAGTCGATAACAAACAGTCGTTTCTTGCTGCTGGTTTTGCCGAGTTTTGCGGCTTTTTCCTTTTGTTTGGCTTCTGCCTTTTTCTTCTTGTTGCGGGCCTTGCGCTCAACCTTGTTCAGCGTCTGGCTATAGATCGTATCCGCCATATTACGCAGGCGATCGTTGATATTTCGCACCTCCAGCGTCTCGCCAGAGAGCTGGCGCATTTGCTGCGCCGCATGAATAATCCAGCTCAAGACGATGCCTATCGCAACCACGATGGTTACGGCTTTTGCCAGGAATAGGCCGTACTCGGCCACTAGGTTGATGAAGGTTTCCATTAAATCCTCAGTGCGGAAAAAGCTGAGTATCCTAGCAGTTTTGGCTTTAAGGGGGGTTGGTTGTGTTTGCTGGGGTATTGGGGTGGCTGTTTAGGATTCGTGGTGAGGTTAGCTTTTGCGGTGTAAGACTTTTGGGTTTCGCCTTGATGGCGAGCCACCTTTTTTTGATGTGCAAAAAAACGTGACCTTGGGTTCAAACTAGCCCCCTGTGTCAGAGCGCGAGGATATCGCACCAACCAAAATCTCATTGCCATGATTTATCTGATCGGTGGCAAACTCAATTTTGGGTTACCCACTTGAAACAGCGAGGAGCCTCAAACTAGAAGTGCAACACTATTCCAAGATAACGGAGAAGGTGTTGCATGGGAACAAACTACACTCAGCTTGGTTGTGAAGACCGGGCGATGATTCATTGGGGCCTGGCCAAGGCTGGACCCAACGGGCAATTGCCCGTTGGGTTGATCGTAGCCCAAGCACGGTCAGCCGGGAATTACGGCGCAATGGCTGGCGTAATCGAGCGGATAAGTCACTGCCCATCGGGCGTCCGCGCAAGGTTCCAGGCTATCACGCAGTTACGGCGTGGCCGGGTCGCACACGCAGTGCGAAACCCAAGAGTCTTCCACCTCAATAACTGAATTAACCGCTTACCCAAGCCATCGCTACCCAGGCGCATCTTGCCTACCAGCCCCAAAATATTCCCTACTCAATTTAAATATCACCGGACTCAAAAGCACCAGGGCAATCAAATTCGGAATCGCCATCAACGCATTCATCACATCCGCAACCAGCCAGATAAATCCCAGATTCGAAATTGCGCCGACAAACACGGCTATAACCCAAACAATGCGATAGGGCATGATTACACGGGCGCCGAAAAGGTACTCCGCGCAACGCTCGCCATAATAAGACCAGGCCAGCAGGGTGGAGAACGCGAAAATAACCAGGGCGAAACTCACCACCCAGTCGCCCGGTCCCGGCAGCCCGGTATTAAACGCCATGGCCGAGAGTTGTGCGCCGGTTTCGCCGGTGTCCCAAACTCCGGTGGCAATAATCACCAGCGCTGTCATCGTGCAGATCACAATGGTGTCGATAAACGTACCCAGCATCGCGACCACGCCTTGTTGTACGGGATCTTTGGTGCGCGCCGCCGCGTGTGCAATGGGCGCGCTGCCCAAGCCCGCTTCGTTGGAAAAAATACCGCGGGCCACGCCGAAACGTATTGCCATCATCACTCCTGCCCCGGCGAATCCGCCGGTGGCCGCCGTGCCGGTAAAGGCATCATTGAATATGATTGTAAATGCCCCCGGAATGGCGGGCGCGTGCAGTAAAAGAATCACGAACGCGCCGAGCACGTAAACAATAGCCATGAACGGCACGAGTTTTTCGGTGACTTTCGCCAGGCGCTGAACGCCGCCGATAATTACCAGAAATACTGCCGTTGCAAGCACCAGCCCGGTAAGCCATCGGGGCACATCCAGGGATTCGGCCAATACCTGTGCCACGGAATTGGACTGCACAGTATTGCCAATACCAAACGCCGCAATCGTGGCAAAGAACGCAAACGCTAACCCAAGCCAGCGCCACCGCTTGCCAGCCCGTTGCTGATGTAATACATGGGCCCGCCCACGTGCTCCCCGCGCGCATTGGTTTCGCGGTATTTAACCGCCAGCACGGCTTCGCTGTATTTGGTGGCCATGCCGACGAGCGCGGTCATCCACATCCAGAAAATGGCACCGGGGCCGCCGAGGTGGATGGCCGTTGCCACGCCGGCGATGTTGCCCGTACCCACGGTGGCAGCCAGTGCGGTTGCCAGGGCCTGAAACGGCGTGATGTCGCCCGCATCACTGGTAACCAGCTTGCGTCCGGACAGCGCCTGGCGAAATCCGTAACCGAGCTTTCGCAGCGGCATCAGGCGCAGGCCAAGCATGAGATATACACCGGTGCCCAGCAATAAAATCAGCATGACCGGGCCCCAGACCCAGCCGCTTAGCGTATTCAACAAGGCGGTAAGCTTTGCCATTACACAAATACCATCAGGCAAACACAGGCTGCAGTAGTACCCAGGCTATGCCGATGGGCGCCACTACCCGCAATACCCAGATCCAGGCGCCTGCAAACGGCATTTTCGCCTGGCCGTTATTGGTGGCAGCGGCGACCGCGGCTGGTCCGAGTTTCCAGCCGACGAACAGTGCGATGAACAACCCGCCCAGTGGCAGCAGAAAGTCGGTTAGCTTGACCATCCAGTCCAGAAACGATGTGCCATTGATTACAAATACATCCACCGCGCCTTGCGACAGGGCCGAAGGCACACCCACCGCAAAACAGACCAGTGCAGCACCCGCAGTTGCCCGGCGGCGGGTAAAATTCCACTCGTCGATTAAATACGTCACGACTACCTCAAGAAGAGACACTGCGGAAGTCAGCGCTGCAACTGCCAGCAGCGCAAAAAACAGCACGCCGAAAAATACACCTCCGGGCATGCTCGCAAAAACCGCGGGCAGGGTGATAAACGCCAGACCAGGCCCGCTGCCCGGAGCAAAATTGAATGCAAATACGGCCGGAAAAATCATGAAGCCGGCGAGTATTGCGATAGCGGTATCCAGCGCCACCACGCTGGCGGCCGACGAAGGCAGCGACTGGTCCCTGGCCATATAGGAGCCGTAGGTGATTAACGCGCCCATGCCCAGCGACAGTGAAAAAAACGCCTGGCCGATAGCCGCCGTCCAGGTGCTTGCCTTGATCGCGCCAAAGTCGGGGGTGAGATAAAACGCGATACCCGCCCCGGCGCCAGGCAGGGTGACCGAGCGCACCACCAGTATCAGCAATAGAATAAATAGCAGCGGCATCAGCAACTTCGCAACACGCTCGATGCCTTTGCCAATGCCGCCGACCACCGTCGCCGCGGTCAGCAGCATGAACAGACCCGCGTAAATCGTGGGCGAGATACTCTCCCCTATGAAACCGGAAAATGCATCTCTAAGCGCGGCCGGATCAGCCGTGGCCAGTTTGCCGCTGAACATGAAGCCGATATAGGCCAGCGTCCAGCCCGCGACCACAATATAGAAAGACAGAATCACAAAGCCGGTAAAAATGCCCAGCATACCCACCAGCGGCCACGCACCGCCGGCCAGTTGCCTGAACGCCCCGACCGGGTTTTTCTGCGTGCTGCGCCCGAGCACCAGCTCAGCCATCACCAGCGACAAACCGAAGATGAAAACGAAGGCAATATAAATAAGCAAAAATGCGCCGCCGCCGTTCTCGCCGGTCACATAGGGGAATTTCCAGATATTGCCCAGGCCCACCGCCGAACCGGCAGCGGCCATAATGAATCCGAAGCGGCTACCCCAGTGTTCGCGGGTTTTGACCAAGCGTTTTTCCCTAATCGCAAAAAGTCGAATCGCCAGTCTATAGGCCCGTGTATGTTTCTAGAAGAGGGGAAGCTGTTTCTTCAATCCCATAACGCCAGGGCGTAATGATTCCTGATCGTTTCGTCCTTGGTAATGAGGGCCGCGTTGGTCAATTGCGCCTGGGCGACAATCAAACGATCAAACGGGTCGCGTGTCCAGGGTTGCTGCTGCGCGAGCAATACCACTTGCGCGAAAGACACCGGACATATCCGCAGATTCAGGCCGCTGGACATCGCGCTGATAATTTCTTGCGCGCCTGCGGTTGCCCGCCCAATTTCCTGTAGGTAGGTAAGCTCCAACTGCACCATGGGAGAGATACGCAGGTCTTCGCTTGCCTGTATCGCGTCGCGAGATGCCGCGGGTAACTTGAGGTTTTTGCCCTGGGCGTAAAGCCACACCAATATATGCGTATCCAGATAGGTTATGGACGCCATTCTTGCGACCAATCTATATGTACGAGATCTTCTGGGTCGCCAGCAATAGCTTGCGGGTGGGGTGCAAGCGCGGCAAGTTTATCTGCTTGCTCAACGGGTTCGATACGCAATAAGCGGCCCTTGCGCTTTATTTTCACCGGCTCGCCGGTTTCCGGGATGTGATCAAGCACGCGGTAAAGATCGGCGCGCAAGCGAGATACAGTGTAATTATGTTCTTCGATCATGAGTCAGACGGATACGGTACGTACTGGTATTGGCAACATAATTCAGGTGGGTTTGCTTTTACGCCTAATTGGTCTTTGATTCCATACTCTTTAGGCGAGGTTGAGATCTTGGGGGCAGCGGGTTTGCCTATCTATCGGCCAGCAGAAGCTCCTCGACCACCTTAAGCGAGCGACCGCTCTCATCAATCCAGCTTTGTGGTCCAGATCGACTCGTGCCAGCCACCAACGCTGCGGCGTAGGAGGACGAACTCAGGATGCTGTCTTTGGTTAGCTTGTAGTTGTCGCCGGATGCTAAAAGCGTTCCGTCAGAAATCCATTTTTCCCGGATTGCCTGGGTCTTGCCCGGCATACTTGTGCTGGTTTTTACTGATATATCAGAACCCTTGAATAGTACAAAGCCATCGTCCGATTGTTGTCCACGCGCGCTGAGTCCACGTATTGAAAAGTTGAATATAAAATCGGAGAGTGTTGGCACATCCGATTCTAAGGTTTTTGGCTCAGTAACTTTAATGGGCTCAAGCAACCGGTGTCCCAGCGTGCCGAGTACGATACGCAGGTTGTGTATGTACTCCTCCATGGCATCTTTATCGGAACGGGGTAACATGGACTGGGTCGGAGTATTGCTATTCTCGATTCGATATCGATCAGCATCGATGCACATGCCAGTCAAGCGTGACTCGAGGTACTTTATGTGCGCCTTGGTTAAATTTTCATCTTTACTGGTGAATATGATGACTTCATTCCAGAAGTCTATTTCTCTGGCATGTGTACTAAGTCGTTTTACAACATTCTCGGACTCGCCAATATAGGCCATGTGTCCAGTTTCGGCCGTCTGTTTTTCCAGGAGAAAATACACGCCGGTGCGTTGGGCTTCACTCCAATCTCTAAGCTCATTTAAGCGACTTCGCGGACACGCAATAGCTTGCCCTGACCAATTGGCAATCTCTACATGTCTAATGCCGAGTGGCGAACCATCGGACAGGTATATCGTGACTTTGCGGCCAAAATTCATGTTATACGGCTATTTTTCCAAAATAGCCGTAACCCCCATGCCGCCCGCAGCACACACGGATATCAAACCGCGACCGCCGCCGTTTTCATCCAGAATCTTGGCTAGCGTGCCGACAATCCGGGTGCCGGTGGCGGCGAACGGGTGGCCCATGGCGACACTGCCGCCTTTTACGTTGAGCTTGCTCATGTCGATACTGCCGAGCGGGTTGCTGCGGCCGAGTTTGTCTTTGCAATACTCTTTCGACTCCCAGGCGGCCAGGGTGCACAGCACTTGCGCGGCGAAAGCTTCGTGGATTTCGTAGAAGTCGAAATCCTGCAGGGTTAATCCTGCCATATCCAGCATGTCGGCCACGGCGTAGGTGGGGGCCATTAGCAGGCCTTCTTTCGCGTCTACGAAGTCTACCGCCGCGGTTTTGCTGAATGGGGTCAGGTAAGCCAGCACGGGGAGTTTGTTTTTCTTGGCGTAGTCTTCTGAACACAGGAAAACGGCCGAGGCACCATCGGTTAGCGGGGTGGAGTTACCGGCGGTCAGCGTGCCTTTTTCCTTGTCGAACGCCGGACGCAGGGTGGATAGTTTTTCCACACTGGTATCGGGGCGCATGTTGTTGTCGCGTTTCACACCTTTATGGGTAAACACCAGATCATCGTAAAAACCGTCGGCGTAAGCTTTGGCGGCGTTGACGTGGCTAGCGCAGGCGAGTTCGTCCTGGGCTTTTTGCGAGATTTTCCATTCCTTGGCCATGAGTTCGCAATGCTCACCCATGGACAGGCCGGTGCGTGGCTCGCCGACCCCAGGGTAATCCGGAATCAACTGACTGGGGCGAATTTTTGCCAGTGCTTTCAGACGCGCGCCGGTGGATTTGGCGCGGTTGGCTTCGAGCAAGATTTCGCGCAAGTCGTTATTTAATGCGATCGGGGCGTCAGAGGTGTTATCCACGCCGCCGGCGATGCCGCATTCGATTTGGCCCATGGCGATCTTGTTACCGACCAGCATGGTGGTTTCCAGGCTGGTACCGCAGGCCTGTTGCACGTCGTAGGCCGGGGTGTGCGGGTCCAGGCCCGAGCTGAGTACGCATTCACGCGTTAGGTTGAAGTCGCGCGAATGTTTAAGCACAGCGCCCGCGGCCACCTCACCAATGATTTTGCCGCCGAGCTGATATTTACTCACCAGCGCGCGCAAGGCCGCCGTGAGCAAGTCCTTGTTCGACTGGTCCGAATAATCCGTATTCGAGCGGCAGAAGGGAATACGTGTGCCGCCGACGATGGCGACCTTGCGAGGCGCGGTGGTGCCTTTGGGTGTTTTAGGGGTGCTGGTGGCTTTTTTGGCGGTTGCCATGTGTTTCTCCGAATACTTGATAGCTGGGTGAAGCGTGTTTGTCGGGTTATATGCGACTTGGGATTATAAGGTACGGGCGATTGTCGCAATGCACAACCCGCGCACCTATCACACATCACTGCTGTCCCACAAAATTTTGCGCGCTGGAGATCAAACGCTTACCGCATGGGCAGTTCGTAAGAGCACGGCCGATGGAGACATGAAGTTCGGTTATTCCTTGCGTCATTCCGGAAAGTGCGAAGCACTTGTCCGGAA
>JBDNIO010000195.1:0-10104 GCA_041688215.1 Salinisphaeraceae bacterium
AAGGTTGGGGGCTGGCAGCGGTTTAGGCTACCATCGGGCGTTCATTTTGCCCATTAGGGTTAATCACTAGTTGCTTATGTGTCGTATCGCTGCGTATTTAGGACCGCCATTGGCCCTGGGCGCTTTCATGCGTAAGCCAGAGCACAGTCTGTACAAACAATCCTGGGCGGCGCGGGAATTGATCACCGCAAAAGTGAACGCGGACGGCTACGGCGTCGCCTGGCTGGCCGAGGATACCAAACCTGCGGTTTACAGAAATATCATGCCGGTTTGGACCGACCCCAACCTGCCGCATCTTGAGCGTAGCCTGCGCAGCCGCGTGTGGCTGGGCAATGTGCGCAGCGCCACCGAGGGGCTGAGTACGCACCTGGACAATACCCAGCCCTATATAGACGCGCATTTGTTGTTCACCCACAACGGTTTTATCCAGGATTTCGCGGTCAGCACGCGGCGTGAAATCCGTGCGCAACTTGATCCCGAAATCGAGGCCACGATCCAGGGCAATACCGATTCTGAATATCTGTTTGCGCTACTGCGCCAGCAAGGATTACCGTTGCCGGGCGCCTTGCGATACGTCGGCCAATGGCTGCGCGATTATCTATCCGGCCAGGGCGTCAAGGCGCTGTTGAACATTATCGTCAGCGACGGCGATTCTCTGGTTGCACTGCGCGCCGCGATTAACGCGGACTGTCCCTCGCTGTATTACCATGAACAGCACCCCGGGCTCGGAAATGGCCAGATAATCGCCTCCGAGCCTTTTGATGATGCGACCGGCTGGCATAGCCTGCCGGCGCAACATTTACTGCAACTCTCCGCCGGCCAGACGGCCGTACTGGAGCCCCTGTGAAACCCGACCCTCACCCGCGGCTCGCACGACTGCGCACCCAGGTTCGCGCGCCTCTCAATGCCCTGAGCCCAGCGGATTGCCAGCGCCAGTTTCATGCGGAACTCAGCCCCATGGCCTGGCATGTGGGCCACAGTTTTTTTACCGAGGCCTACTGGGTGCAGGAAGTCGTGTGCGCGGATGACCAGCACACCGCATATTGGCACCCGCTGTATTTTCCCGAATACAGCCACAAGCACCAGCGCGGGTTGCAATTACCAGAAAACACCACCTTGCTCGCCTGGACGCATGAACTAGAAGCGCAAACCGAAGGCTGTTGGCAGCAGGCCCTGGCCAGCGGTCACGTTCTCATGCAAGACGATTATCTCGCCTGGTTTTTAGTCCAGCACTACGCCCAGCACCTGGAAACCATGGCTATGGTGCGTCAGCAGGCTCGGTTGAATAATGACGCCGGCAGCGTCGAGCCAGCGGCATTAATCGCTACCCCCGTGACTAATGATTTCGCTGCAATTCCGGGCGGAGAAATCCAGATCGGCAGCCAAGACAACATACTTTGCTACGACAACGAACGCCCCGCGTTTACGCAAAAAATCGCGGATTTCGCCCTCGCCACAACGCCCGTAACCAATGGGCAATGGCTTGCTTTCATGCAAGATGGCGGCTACGAACGCAGCGAACTCTGGCAAGCAGCAGGCCGCGACTTACTGGCGCGTAGCGATGCCCGCGCGCCCCAGCATTGGCGCGCCCATCCGCAAGGCGGCTGGTATTGCCCGGACACGCACGAGTCGCTGGCAACGCATGCGCCCGTGCACGGTATTTGCTGGCACGAAGCCCAGGCCTTCGCGCAATGGGCAGGCGCTCGCCTGCCGCACGAGTACGAGTGGGAATACGCCGCGCAAGCCAACGCGCTAACCGGCTCCGGCCAGGTTTGGGAGTGGTGCGAAAACGCCCTGCACCCCTACCCCGGTTTTCAGGCCTTTCCCTATGATGGTTACTCGAAACCCTGGTTCGATGGGCATCACCGCATTGCGCGCGGCGGCAGCCGGTATACGCAAGCAGAAATCCAGCGCCTCAGTTTCCGTAATTTTTATCCCGAATCACATCGCCACGTATTCGCCGGAGTGCGCCTGGCAGCCAATAATTGAGTCGCGCCCTGCACTCCTTCTATACTCGCGCGCTATTTCACGCGCCCATGCGCCAAGGAACTTATGAGTTTTGACCTGCCAACAGATATCGCCGAAACGGTAGAACGCGCCCTGGCCGAGGACATCGGCGATGGCGATCGCAATGCCGCGATTATTGCCGAAGACGCCCAGGCCAGCGCGCAAGTGGTCGCCAAGGAACCTGGCGTTTTGGCAGGCTGCGCCTGGTTCAGCGAAGTATTCCGGCAACTCGATGAGCGGATAATAGTGAACTGGCAGACCAGCGACGGCGAAACCCTGCGCGTCAATCAGGTGCTTTGCGAGCTATACGGCCCCAGCCGTGCACTGCTAAGTGGCGAACGTACCGCGTTGAACTTATTACAGTTATTGTCCGGTGTGGCCACCAAAACCCGCACTTTTGTAGAACGTGTCAAAGGCACCCGTGCGCGCATCCTAGATACCCGCAAGACCCTGCCCGGCCTGCGTTCGGCCCAGAAATACGCGGTATTGTGTGGCGGCGGCGAGAACCACCGGTTCGGACTTTATGATGCCATCCTGATCAAGGAAAACCACATTGCCGCAGCCGGCTCCATTACTAACGCGGTAGCCCAGGCACGCGCCAACAATCCGGACTTGCCAGTGCAGGTTGAAGTTGAAAACCTGACGGAACTGGAAGAGGCGCTGGAAGTGGATGTTGAATCCGTACTGCTGGACAACTTCGAGAGCCACATCCTCGCGCGCGCCGTGAATATGGCGCGGCGCGAACGCCGGCGCAATCGCGAACTCACCCAGGTTGAGGCTTCCGGTGACATCACCCTGCAAAATGTGCGTGCCGTGGCCGACAACGAAGTCGACCGCATTTCCATCGGCGGCCTGACCAAGCACGTTACTGCAATAGACCTGTCCATGTGCTTGCAGAAAAAGTGAAGCTTAGCGGGCATTGTCCAGGCGCTTGAAGCCGGCCTGTAAATCCGCGATCAGATCCCGCGCGTCTTCCAGCCCGGCATGAATGCGCAGTGTTGGGCCGGGGCTCGGCCAAGTGGTCGCAGTTCGATAATCGCCGGGGTTTGTAGGCAACACCAGGCTTTCGTAACCGCCCCATGAAAAGCCCATGCCAAATAGTTTCAATCCGTCCAGCATAGCGGCGAACGCGGATTCGCTCACGGGCTTCAACACCGCGCTGAACAAGCCGCTCGCGCCAGTGAAATCCCGTTTCCAAAGCGCGTGGCCTGGATCATCTTCCAACGCCGGGTAAAGCACGCGTTCTACCTGGGGCTGCCCGCGCAGCCATCCACATAAGGCTAAAGCAGTAGCCTGATGCTGTCGCAGGCGCACACTCAAGGTGCGCAAACCACGCAGGCCCAGATAAACATCATCCGGCCCGGCGCAATAGCCGAGTTGTACCGCAGTTTTACGCACGGATTTATAGGTTTGTTCATTGCAATTGACAATCCCAAGCATGGCATCCGCATGGCCGACGATGTACTTGGTGGCAGCGTGTATGCTGATGTCTACCCCATGCTCGAACGCGCGAAAATACAGCGGTGTGGCCCAGGTGTTGTCCAGCAACACCTGGCAGCCATGCTGATGGGCGACTATGCTTATGGCCGACACATCCGGTATCTCAAAACTCAGGGAGCCCGGCGCTTCCAGAAATACCGCGCGGGTTTCGGGACGCATGAGTTCGGCGATTGAATCCTCGATAAGCGGATCAAAATAGGTGGTTTCCACACCCAGGCACGCCAGCAGACCATCGCAGAGATTACGCGTGGGTCCGTAGACGTTATCCGCGACCAGCAAATGCGCGCCGCTGGCGGCGACACTCATTAACGCCACACTGATTGCAGCCAAGCCGGAACAGGTTGTTACCGCCCCGTGCGCGCCCTCCAACTGCGCAACCGCTTCTTCCAGCGCAAAGTGAACCGGCGTGCCGTAGCGGCCGTAGTAGACACCCTCGTAAGGATTGGCGGCGGCCTTGCGCAGCGCATCGACCGTGGGAAACAATACGGTCGAGGCATGATAAACCGGCGGATTCACCATGCCCTGCTGGCTGGCCGGGTCGCGCCCGGCGTGCACTAAATGGGTATCGTCCTGCATGCTGCCAACTCCATAAAATCAATTAGAATAATGTCATGTCCGCGTGGCTCAAAAACAGCTTTCTCAATAGCGCCGAGGCGCTGCATGCGATAGTGCCACGTGCCACACCCCCGGCGCAGGCGCTGGCGGACTGCCGCATCGTCTCGCACCGCGGCGAGCGCGACAACCGCATTGTGTTTGAAAACACCTTCGCGGCCTTCGACAGCCTGATTGCGGCTGGCGTCTGGTCGATAGAATTCGACGTACGCTGGACCCGCGACCTGCGGCCCGTGGTGGTACACGATCTCGATCTGCTGCGGGTTTTCGACCAGCGCGAACGCATTTGCGACCTCACACTAGCCGAGCTACAGATTGCATCGCCACAAATTCCGACGCTTGAAGAATTACTGGATCGCTACGCGGGGCGCATTCACCTGATGATAGAGCTAAAAGCCGAGGATTACCCCGACCCAGCGCGCCAGCGTGCGCATTTACAGCGATTATTATCCGAACTGGAGCCGGCCGCGGATTTTCATTTTTTATCCCTCGATCAGCGGATGTTTGAACATCTGGCCGATTTCCCCAGTGCCTGCTGGCTGCCGGTGGCGCGCGTGAATATCAGGCAAATGAGCGACTTTGCGCTGGCCCATAACTGCGCCGGCTGCGCCGGGCCATACAGCCTGATTTCCGGCGCGCGGGTGCAGCGCCATCTTGATGCCGGGCAACAGGTGGGCGTGGGCTTCCCCGCGCACAAGAATGTGTTGTTCCGCGAGTTGGGTCGCGGTGTTAGATGGATATTCAGCAATCAGGCGTTACGGTTACAAACCATTGTTGACCAATACAGCAAATAAGGTTTCTCGTCCTTGCACCTTGCAGAGCAAGACTATGTCTTGCCGGCAAGCGGCACGCTTGCCCTACAACTCATCTGCCGGTAGATGATCACGGCCGTGCGGCGTATTCAAATCACTAGCTGGCCCGATGGGCACGATGCCTGTGGGATTCACCGTTTCGTGGCTTTCGTAGTAATGCTGTTTGATATGCGCAAAATTTACCGTTTCGGCCACGCCGGGCACTTGGTACAGCTCACGCAGGTAACCGGATAAGTGCGCATAATCCGCTATCCTGCGCACATTGCATTTGCAATGGCCGTGGTACACGGCGTCAAAACGAATCAGTGTGGTGAACAACCGCCAGTCGGCTTCGGTAATGCGCGTTCCCGTGAGATAGCGCTGTTTTTCCAACCTGGCGTCGAGTTCATCCAGGCGCGCAAATAATGTGCTGCAGGCCTCTTCATAGGCCGCCTGGGTGGTCGCAAAGCCGGACTTGTAAACGCCATTATTCACGTCGTGATAGACGCCGGGATTGATCTCGTCGATCACCGCGCGCAGGTCCTGCGGGTAGTAATCACGCTCCGGGTACAGGGCGAACTCGTCGAACGCGGAGTTGAACATGCGGATGATTTCCGCCGATTCGTTGTTGACGATAGTCTGGCGCTTGCGATCCCACAAGGTGGGCACCGTAACGCGCCCGGTGTAGTCAGGCTTGGCCTTCTGATAAACCTGATAAAGAAAATCCGCGCCGTTAACCTGGTTGCCGGTAGCGCCGGGTTCCAGATCAAAAGTCCAGCCATTCTCGCCCATGAAATGATGCACCACCGACACATCAATTACGTGCTCCAGGCCTTTGAGCTTGCGCAAGATCAAGGCACGATGCGCCCACGGGCAGGCCAAACACACATATAAATGATAGCGGTCGGGTTCAGGCTCGAACTCGCCACCGGGTTCTATCCAATCACTAAAGCCCGCATCCTCGCGCACGAATTTTCCACCGGTAGATTTGGTGTCGTACCACTTGTCTACCCATTGGCCTTCGACTAATAAACCCATATCAATCCTTGCGTTGCAGAAACTCCAGTATGGCCTGGTTAAATGCTTCCGGCTGATCAATCGGCGTGGCGTGGCGGCTGTTTTTGATGATTTTTAGCTCGCCGCGCGGTAGGCGGTCCACCGCAATCTGCTTTTCAGCTACCGCTGTGTAGTCGTTTTCCGCAGCCAGCATCAGGGCGGGCGCTTCTATTCGTTGCAGGCGTCCCAGCGCACTCCAGCCGGCGAGCGAACGCAACGCCCAAAGATAGTGCTGTTTGTCGTTCGCGCTATAACGTTCCTGAAACTGCTCCTTCAGTGCTTCCTGACCCGGATCGGGAAACAGACGCTTGCCAACCACCTCGGCCATTTTGTGCATGCCCAGCGCGCGCACAATGGCGAGGCGCAGTACCAGTTCGAACCACTTTTTCGGCGACGATAACGCAAAACTCGGCGGGCAATTTACAACCACAAGCTTCGATACGCGTTCAGGCCGGCGTGCCGCCATCTCAAACGCGGTGGCGCCGCCCATGGATAAACCCACGATGTGCGCCTTGCCGATATCAAGCTTGTCCAGCAGCGCCCAGGTATCCTCGGCATAGTCGGCTATCCGGTATGGCCTTTTGGGTTTGTCGCTGGCACCGGAGCCGCGAAAGTCCGGCGCGATAACCTGATAATGACGCGCAAATTCCGGTATCTGATATTCCCAGTCGCGGCTGCTAGAACCCAGGCCATGCAACAGCACCAGGGTGCCGTTTTCTGCACGGGCTTCGCCCTGGTGCAGATAGTGGATATTTACGGTATCGCGTACTTGTATCTTGGGCATTGAATCAACCACTTATTGCCGGTGCGTGATGGCTCTCTTGTAACAAAAAGTAACTTGATTATGTCTGAAACTCAGCTAAGGCAGAATGTATCAGTTTTTTGTCATTGCGAGCGCCCCGAAAATATTTAATGGGCGCGCGGCAATCCAGGTTTTTTAGATTGCCGCGTCGCTAACGCTCCTCGCAATGACCGTAGCTGAGTTTGGTACATAATCAAGAAAAGTAAACCTATTTTGACCACAAAGAACACGAAGAACACGAAGAACACAAAGCTGCAATCTACAACCCTGTGTGTTCTTCGTGCCCTTTGTGGTTCAACATCTTTAATCTAAAAGTGTACTTTACGGTCGGCTATCGGCGGCCGCCGGTTCGCAAAAACAATGGGCGTAGATCCCACGCGGGTCATTCAAGCCACTCGATATCCAATTAAATACCGGACTCTCGGGCAACAGGCTGCTCCACTGGGCCAGCCATTGCGTACTGATTCTGGATGAGAAGAAGTTCAGCCATTCACCCCATTGCGTGGGCTGGCGTTTGATTTCCAGCTCGTAATCGTCGGGCTGCAGACCCGCCAGTTCCGCGGCTTGGGCTATCGCTTCGGGCAGGCCACCGAAAGCGTCCACCAAGCCGATGCGCTCCGCGTCTGCTCCGCTCCAGACCCGACCCTGGGCGATACGATCCACCGCGGCCACGCTCATGCCGCGAGCCTCGGCAACCTTGGTTATAAACTCACTGTAAGCGTGCTCTATGCCGGATTGCAGGATGCGTTTGACCTGCGGGCTAAGCGGCTGATCCACGCGCAGCGCGCCAGACAACTCGGTCGTGCCCAGGCCATCGGTATGGATGCCAAGTTTTTTGAGCGGCTCGCTTACGGTGGGCACAATGCCGAATACGCCGAGCGAGCCGGTAATGGTATTGGTCTGGGCCAGAATTTTGTCCGCGTCCATGCTTATCCAGTAGCCGCCGGAGGCCGCCACGCCAGCCATGGAAACGACCACGGGCTTGCCGGCATCACGCGTCAATTCCACTTCGCGACGGATAGTTTCTGATGCGAATAACGAGCCGCCGGGGCTGTTCACACGCAGCAACAGTGCGGCGGCGTGGTCATCGCGCCGTACATCCGAAATCAGCCGCGCAATAGTGTCGCCACCCACCGAACCGCGTGAACTTTCACCGTCTACAATCGGGCCCTCGACAACGACCATGCTGATCTTGCTGTCTCCGGGCGCGTTGGCTTCTGCCGCAACCGCGCGCAGATAATCGTAGTTATTAATCTGGCGGAAACTGCCGTGTTCGTCGTCCTTGCCAACCCGTTCGCGCATTTTCTCGTGCACGGCTTCCAGCGGCAGGATTTGGGTCACCAGACCCGCCTTTAGCGCCACTTGCGCGGCATCACCGTTATTTTCGACCAGCGCCTGATCAAACGTGGCAATGTAGCTTTCCAGAGCTGCAGGATCGAGCTGACGCGCTGGTGCGACCTTTTCCTTGTAGGTTGTCCAGATAGAATTCAGCCAGGCGCGGTTTGCCGCGCGTGCCTGGGGCGACATATCGTTGCGCGTAAACGGCTCTACAAACGACTTATATTCGCCCACACGGAACACATTGATCTTTACTCCGAGCTTGTCCAGCGCCTCTTTGAAATAGGGATTAAACACCCCGTAACCTTCCAGAAACACAAAACCCAGGGGGTCCAGGTACACCTCATCCGCTTGCGCCGCCAGGTAATATTGCGACTGGTTATAGGTAGGCGACCACGCTACGACGCGCTTGCCGCTTTGCTTGAAGCGGTTAATGGCTTCCGCCAGATCCTGTAACTGCCCGGCACCGGCGGCACCCATTTCATCGAGCTTGAGAAACGCCATCTGGATGCGCGGATCGCTGGCCGCCTTGTCCAGTGATTTGACCAGGTTGTAGACCACGGTTTCCTGGTCTTGCGGCGCAAACAATTGCCCAACAATTTCCGTGGCGGCGTCGCTAGTGCGCTGTTCAATCAGGTTGCCGACCGGCGCCCACACCAACGCGGTATCCTGCTCCACCTCTGGCGGGCCATTGGAGGCCACCAGAAAGTAAACAAAAATCGGCAGCATGAACAGCGACAAGAACATGAACAGGCCATACACAATCGCCAGTGCCCGCCATAGAAAACCAAAAAAACGCCCTAAACCTGATTTCTGCTTAGCCACTGATAATTCCTGTGCGAAAGTGCGCCGAAGTCTACGCTAGGCCTACGCGTAACCCAAACTTTCCAGCTCGTCTATTTCTGATAACTGATACGGTAGATAACGCCTGATTGATCATCGGAAACCAACAGCGCGCCGTCAGGCATAACCTGCACATCCGCCGGACGGCCCCAGGCAGATTCACCCTGTAACCAGCCGCTGGCGAAGACTTCATATTTCGTAGCTTTGTCGCCATCTACCGAAACGCGGGTAACGCGATAGCCGATTTTGTTGCTGCGATTCCAGGAGCCATGCTCGGCGATGAAGATATCGCCTTGATATTCCTCAGGAAACATTTTGCCGGTATAAAACCGCATACCCAGCGGAGCGACGTGGGGGCCGAGTTTTTGTGCGGGCGGCGTAAATTCCTTGCAGGCACCCTTGTCGCCGAATTCCGGGTCGGCGATATCCCCGCCATGACAATAGGGAAAGCCGAAATGCAGGCCGGACTCCGGTGCCCGGCTGCCAGTCAAAACCCACGCTGTTGCGGATGCCTTTGGCGTACACGCGTTTGTCGGGACCATCGGGTTGCATGCTTAACAACACGCCGAAACCGGGCTCTTCGCAGACGTTACAGGGCGCGCCGATGGGCAGATACAGCCGGCCGTCCGGGCTGAATTTTATAAAACGATAACCGTGGTGGCTGCGGTTGGGAAAATCATCCGCCAGTATTTCCCCAAAGGATGTGATCTGCGCAACGTGGACCAATCTCAGGTCAACGACGCAGTTAATTCCCTCAACAACCGACCCAGAAAACGCTTGGGTTATCGTACACCCAATGAGGTCTTACGCTTTAAGCGCCGCGTTGCACTTGCAAGTTGAATCTACCCTTATCGTAAGGCGTCATCATATGCTTGTAGGGGTAGCGTTTACGCTGCTTGCCTTTGGCATCAATAACCGTTTCCGGGAAGAAGCAAGGGCGGTGGTAATTCACATAGGTATTGAGGTGCTCAAGGTTAAAGCGATTGACCTGAGCAGCGTAGCGCTGGGGAATATGCACATAGCCAAACACCTTGCGCACGACCGCGGCATTCTTCGACTCGGCCAAGGCATTATCATTGCAATGGCGCGGCCGTGATTTGGTCAATTCAATGCGCAGCTTTTCCAAAAGGCCCGCGACTTGGCGGTTAATATATT
>JBDNIO010000196.1:0-5785 GCA_041688215.1 Salinisphaeraceae bacterium
ACAAAATGGCGTTTAACACCTGTATATTTGGTAACTTTACGTTACCACGTTGAATAGGAAGGTGTTTTTCAATGCGTTTATAGTGCGATGATGTAATTTCCATGCGCACATTTTATCATATTTAGTGTTAACAGGCCCTAGTTGGAATATCACCGTTGCTGCTGGGCCAGATGTCCGGTCTGCTCACGCGCTTCCCGCCGCTGTTCAACCTGACGGTTTCAAATGTAATCGCATCCGCCGAGCCGCAATATTTTTACGGCGCGGAAATGGAAGCCATTTATCCGATGTCGGTTCTGTTTGACGGCCACACCCTGAACGTGACGGTTGTGGGCTACGCCGGCAAGCTGTCGTTTGGCGTTACCGGCTGTCGCGACACCAGCCCGAATTTGCAGAAACTGGCGGTCTACGCGGGTGAAGCCTTGGCCGATCTGGAGGCCGCGGTTGCCAAGCGTGGGCGCGCCGGCAAGGGCCGCAAGCTAGCCTCGCGGCGTAAAAAATCATAAATAAGCAATAAGCAAAGGGGGTTATTGGCAATGGGGCAAAGCGTACAAGACCATAACGGTGCGGTAGTGCTGGTTACCGGCGGCGGCAAGGGCGTTGGGCGTGGCATTAGCGAGTGCTTTCTGGCGGTCGGGGCAGCCGTTGTCGTTTGTGGACGCGAATGTCCCGAAAGCCTGCCCCAGGTCGATGGCCGTGAGGCTGAGTTTATGACAGTGGACGTACGAGATGCCGAAGCCACCGGCGAAATGCTGGAAAAAATTCACGCGCGTCATGGCCGCCTGGATACGCTGGTGAACAATGCGGGCGGCTCGCCCTTTGCGTTGGCGGCTGATGTATCGCCGAGATTCAGCGAGGCGATTATCCGGCTGAATTTGCTTGCGCCGCTGCAACTCGCCCAGCAGGCCAACCGGATAATGCAGCAACAGGATGCGGGGGGCGCAATACTATTTATAGCCAGTGTCAGCGCGCTGCGTGCGTCTCCCGGTACCGCGGCATACGGCGCGGCCAAGGCCGGAATTCTGAGTCTTATCCGCAGTCTGGCGGTGGAATGGGCGCCGAAAGTGCGGGTCGCGGCGGTGAGTCCCGGTTTGATCCGCACAGAAAAATCACATCTGCATTATGGCGACGAAGCGGGTATTGCCGCGGCCGCGTCCACCATTCCTGCCGGGCGCCTGGGCACCCCGGAAGACGTTGGCAAGGCTTGCGTGTTTTTAGCGTCGCCGCACGCGGCCTATGCCTCGGGCAGTAATCTGGTGCTTGAAGGCGGCGGCGAAAGGCCGGCGTTTCTGGACGCGACCAGCGTGAACAAATGAGGGTGTCAAAATGCTGCTAATTCCAAACAACATTAGACGAGTCCTTGCCGCGGCCCTGCTGCCAGGAGTGCTCGCGGCCTGCGGCGCGGGCGGCTCATCGAGCACTGCGCAGAACACGGTAGATACCCCCGCTCCGGGCCAGCGTACCGCCTGCGCCAATAACAACCCGTTGCGCAATCCCTACTTCGGGGATTTACATGTGCATACCGTATTTTCGCTCGATGCCAATACCCAGGGCACGGTAACCCACCCGCGTGACGCTTACCGCTATGCCAAGGGGGAGACGCTCGGCATTCAGCCGTTTGATCGAAATGGCGAAGCCACCCGCACAACCCGGCTCTTGCGGCCGCTGGATTTTGCCGCGGTCACTGACCATGCCGAACTGTTCGGCGAGGTCGAGGTCTGTACCAACGAGCGGGACTATCCGCTGGAATACAACTCGCTGGAATGCCAGTTCTTTCGCGCGTCCCCGGAAAACGCGTTCCTATTTTTCAATTTGCTGCAGCTTGGATTGCCGTTGTTTACCCTGCCGCCGGAACTCAGAGCCATTCCGCTGATTGACGAAATTCCGCTTTCCGGCGCGGGCGGCGATGTGCCGCGTTTGCCCTATTGCGGATTGAATGGCGAGACCTGCCTGCGCGCCGCCAGAACCCCGTGGCGGGAAATCCAGGCCGCAGCCGAAGAACATTATGATCGTAGCGAAAATTGCAGCTTCACCACATTCGTCGGCTACGAATACAGCGGCGCACCGCGTTCTTTCAACCTGCATCGCAATGTGATTTTTCGCAGCGAAGTCGTCCCAGACCAACCGCCCGCTTACCAGGAGCACACCACGCCGGAAAAACTCTGGCAGGCCCTTTCCAACCGCTGTCGCAGCGAAGACGGTTGTGACTATTTGACTATCCCGCACAATTCCAACCTGAGCGGCGGGCTGATGTTTGAAGTGCCCGACAGCAGCCGCGCCTATGCCGAAACCCGGCAACTCAACGAGCCGCTGGCGGAGATTTACCAGCACAAGGGCCAGTCGGAATGCCTGAATACCGTGGGCGCCGGCATGCAGGATGAGCTTTGCGGCTTCGAGGTCGTGCCCTACGATAATTTGTCCGGCAACCGTTTCGGCGGTATCAACTCGGGGCCACCGAAACAGCAGGACTACCTGCGCGAGGCGCTGAAAGAGGGCATCCGCCGCCAGAATAATAACGGCGTAAACCCGTTCAAATACGGCCTGATTGGCGGTACCGATACGCATCTGGGTGCCGCGGGTCTGACCCTGGAAAAAGACTACCCCGGTCACGGCGGTGCGAGCACCGCGAGTGCCGGGGCCGAAGGCTTGACCGACGAAATTGAGTACAGTCCCGGCGGTCTGGCAGTGCTGTGGGCAGCAGAAAACTCCCGTGATTCGCTGTACGCGGCTATGCGCCGGCGCGAGGCATACGGCACCAGTGGCACGCGCCCGATCGTGCGCTTTTTCGGCGGCTGGGATTTGCCTGCGGATATGTGTTCGCGCAGCGATTACGCCGAAACCGGCTACGCGCGGGGCGTACCCATGGGCGCTGATTTGCCCAGCGCGCCTGCCGCTGCGGTCGGGCCCAGCTTCAGTGTTTCGGCGCTGCGTGATCCAGGCTTGCCCGGCAGCAATGCCCAGGCGCTGCAGCGTATCCAGATTATCAAGGGCTGGGTAGAAAACGGCGAAAAACAGGAGACGGTGATCGAAGTTGCTGGTGATCCCAACAATGGCGCAGGCGTCAATCTGAATACCTGCGAAACCTCCGGCGCCGGATTCAACACCCTCTGCGGCGTCTGGCAGGACCCGGATTTCAGCCCAGACGAAAATGCCTTCTATTATGCGCGCGTGGTGGAGAATCCGAGTTGCCGCTGGGCCACGCGTCAGTGCCTGGCCGCCGGTATTGATGAAGCAGCCTGTGCCGATCTCGACTCCGTGCCGGAAGGGTTTGCCGACTGCTGCAACGCCGATTTCCCGAAAACAATTCAGGAACGCGCCTGGACTTCGCCTATCTGGTACAGCCGCGCGGATGAGAGTTGAGTTTCGTTTTTAATCCTATGCACCGCTTTACCCGTGAACCCCTGCTGCATTTTTTCCTGCTGGCAATTCTGTTGCTTGCGGCGCAGTCAGTGGCCGTGCCGTGGTTTAGCCAGACGCATGTGGCTAATAGTGTGCGCGTAACTGCCCAGCAGCAGAGGCAATTGCGTGATCGCTGGCAGCGCGAAACGGGCCGGGCGTCCACTGCCGAAGAGTTCCAGAGTCTGCTGCACCAATACGTGAACGAACAGCTATTGGTGCGCGAGGCACAGCGTCTGGGCCTGGATCGGCAAGACCGTGTGGTACGCGAGCGCCTGGTCAAAAACATGCGATTCGCGACAGGTGAAAGTTATGACAACCTCAACAACGTAGATAACTACCAGCGTTTACTTGAGCATGCCTATACTCTGGGCATGGCTGAGCGTGATCTGGTGGTGCGCCGGCGGTTGTTTCAGGTGATGCGGCAAAAAATCCAAAGCCAGGTGGATGTGAGCGAACATGAAGTACGTGCCTGGTACCAGGCTCATCCGGAGCAGTTTGTACGGCCCACGCATTACCGCCTGACGCAGTTGTTTTTTAATCCCGAACTGCGCGGCGAGCGCGCTTGGTTCGACGCCAGAAAAACACTCGCGCAATTACAGCGGGGGGAACAGACAAAAGCCATAAATAGCGATGCGTTTCTACTGGCCGGAGAACTGGGCTGGACCACCGCTAAAAACCTGCGGGCCAAATTAGGTATCGATTTCGCAGCCCGGGTTGAGCTTGCCGAGCCCGGTGTATGGATCGGTCCAGTTGGGTCTGCTTACGGTTTGCACCTGGTAAAAGTGAAAGATATCGCGCCCACCAGTATCGAAGAATATGCTGATGCGCGCGCGCAGGCTGTGGCGGGGGCCTACGCCGAGCGTGACGCCCTGGCCTTGCGCGACGCCCTGGCCGCGTTGCGCGAGCGCTACGAAATACGGGTCGAACCGGTAGCTGACTTCTCAACCAGCTTAAGCCAGCGAGCGCACGAGTCACCCGCCTCATGAATCGCTTTTTTTCATCCCT
Organism: Salinisphaeraceae bacterium; assembly: GCA_041688215.1. Classification (GTDB taxonomy): domain Bacteria; phylum Pseudomonadota; class Gammaproteobacteria; order Nevskiales; family Salinisphaeraceae; genus JBDNIO01. The sequence continues at coordinate 4,402 of JBDNIO010000196.1, forward strand.
TGCCAAATACTTCGCCACCACCGTCGTCATTGTGACTACGTTTACCGGCTTGGGCGTACAGGTTGCGAACGCGCATCCGCTGGCGCCCGCGTTACTGCAAATTGAACAGCAGGATGCCACCAGTTGGGCGGTGTTGTGGCGGCATTCGCGTTTGCTGAATTCGTCTGTACCGCCGGAACCGGTATTGCCGTCTACCTGTAAGCGCAGCACGCCGGTGTCGCTGGTGGAAGAGCCGGGCGCAGCGGTCGCCGCCCGCTGGAAAATACAGTGCGAATCGGATGGATTAGCCGGTTCACGAATTGCAGTAACAGGCCTCGAGCGCAACCGGATAAATGTAATCGTGCGCCTGCGCGATCGCCACGATGGCGAGTACCAGACCCTGCTGGATGCCAGCGCCAGCGAGTTCAGAGTGCCGGATTTGCGCGAGCAAAGCAGCGTGTGGCAGCGCTATCTGCAACTGGGTGCCGAGCATCTTCTATTCGGACCGGATCATCTGCTGTTTCTGGTGGCGCTAATGCTGCTGGTGCCTGCGAGGTTGCCACTGCTCGCTACCCTGACAGCTTTCACGCTTGGCCACAGCGTTACCCTGAGCCTGGCGGCGCTGGGCGTTATCCATATGCCGGCCGCGCTGATGGAACTCGGCATCGCGATTAGCCTGGTTGTGGTGGCGCGGGAGTTGTTAAGTAAAACACCCTCCGTGATTGGGCGCCATCCGGGGGCAATGTCTTTCTCCTTTGGCCTGCTGCATGGTCTTGGATTTGCCGGCGCCCTGGCCGGGATCGGGTTACCAAAATCCGAGGTCGTACCGGCATTGCTGTCTTTCAATATTGGAATTGAATTGGGCCAAATACTGGTGGTGATGCTGGTGTTCGCAGTGGCAAGTGCCGCTAAATTTCTATTTCGATCCCGCGATATTTTGGAAATCAAAAAACTCGCCGGCACGATTCCGGGATATTTTCCGGTGTACCTGCCCGCGTATCTGATTGGGTCGTTTGCTGCACTGTGGTGCTTGCAGCGCCTCAGTATTGTCCTGGGGTTAAATGCTTAAAGAACTAAGTGGTTCTAACGACGATTCAGGTAATAGGGCCGTCATTCCGGGCTCGCGTAGCCCGAGCTACGCGAGCCGAACATAGTGAGCACAGCGAGCTGAACGAAGTGAACCCGGAATCTATGGCTTAAATCTACCTGGATTCCGGATAAATGCTATGCATTTTCCGGAAAGACGAAATAACCTGAGTGAATGTTATAACTCAAGTTTCGGAGTTCAAATTGGCAAATATTCGTCAATAAATCCTCATCAGTCATGCTCCAGTTGTAATGTAAAAACATCGAGCTGCAGGCTTTGACCAAAGAATTCTTGCACACGTTGGTCGATGAGCTGCAG
>JBDNIO010000197.1:0-13800 GCA_041688215.1 Salinisphaeraceae bacterium
GCTTGGGTCGCTGATTTCGCTAGACTCCCGGCCAAGCAGTGTGATTCTGTCGATTCCTTCTTCTGCATTTGAGTTTTTGTAAATTTGCAGCTTCTTGACATTAGATCGCGCAAGAACCTGGTTTGAGCATATGTAAATCACTCGATAAGGCGTGATTGAGTTGTGTTTTTCAATGAGTTTTGCTATCAGGCCTTTGGCAACTATTGTTTTCCCGAGACCCACCTCGTCAGCAACCAGTAGCCTGCGTCTATTCTGCTTCGTAAACAGGTCAAACAGGTGGTCGACTGTAGCCTTCTGAAAATCTTTCAGCGAGGCGAGTGCTTTGCAGAGATGTTCGTCACTGTTTGTGGTCCAGGGTTCCATGGCGTTAGTCCAGGATCAGATTGCGGAACAGGCTGAGCAGTTTGGAAAATTCATCGGGGACGATTCTCGAGCTTTCTAAACGTTCTAAAAGTCGTTCAATATCGTCGAGCTTTTGTGGTTCGCGAGATTTAGCCACGAATAGTTGTTCGAGCAGCGGTTGTTCGAAATCCAACCCGTATGCGCCTGGCCCATCGCCATTAATCTTTGTTTTGGTGGCGCCACTTAGGCGAGCTTTCCCCAGATCGTCCGCCAATAAATAGGACAAGTAGCGAATAAACCCATCTTTGTCCCCGACAATTGCCTGGACTATACGATCTAAGCGAGAGTCGGGAATTTCATCAATTCTGACAAAGGTGAGAAAACTCTCATCGCCACCGGCACCGTCTGGTATTTTCCACTCAAGAAACTGGGTTATATTGCTCACTGCCATGTTCTTGAAAACCAGCTTTCCATTCCGCGCGGTATTTAGGGGCTTGAAGTTCGTATTTGGGCAAAACGGGCGCACTGAGACGCCATTATGTTTGCCTACATGTTGTTCAATTCTGAAATTCAGAGTGAGCGTATAAGTTCCATTGTCGATCTCTGGATCGACGCGGCCATAAACATTCAATGCACATATCTGATGGCGCAGTTGGCGCAGTCGGCGCAGTCGGCGCTGCTGCTGGTCACCTTCCTCTGGCGATGCGGATGCCTGCCAGGGCTCAAATAGACGGAATTTTCCATCCTGAAAACTAGCGAGCACATCCTGAACGCGTAACGCGGAAGCGTCGAAAACCAACTGCAAGCCTAATTCAACGTTCCGTTGGTGCGCGGCCTCGGTTGCGTTGGCCGAGGTAACCAGTACTGTCGTTGTGTGCGCCTCATCAAGTACGTAAAGCTTGGCATGTAGGTTCTGTTGGCGGGGCGGGTTCCTATCATCACTTACGCCCTCATTGTGTTCCCCCTCGATTATCCCTTGTGTCAGAGTTGAACAAAAAAGGTCATCCAACAGTCCCGGTTTTTTCGACGCCACGGCTTGCAGTTGGTCGCCCCGGCCGAGCAGGTAAAAACCATTCCCACTTAGAGTATTTGACAACGCCTCGATTGTTTTCTCATGAATAAACGGGGAGATACACAATAATTCCTGGCCATTTTTTCCTTCTAGTGGGTACGTTGGCTTCGTATCTTCATCACGCCAATCCAGAGTGATATTTACTACCCCCTCGGGTTTGGTCCATTTTAATCGCGAAATCTCGTTAGCCCATTCTGGAATCTGCGTTGTCTTAGTGTTGTTTTGTTTGGTTTGGATCTTTTTTAAGTACTCCAAAAAGCCCACAAGCGGCTCGTTTACGTTTTTCCATGTGGTTTGGGCGCGATCAGTTAGTTCAGCATCAAGCGCCACCGACACATCCCAATCTCGGGAATTGGTTAGGTTGCGACTCATGACGAGCAAGCGATATTTAACAGGCTGGTTTGTTACCGTCGCGTTGTAGCGCAATAACCAGAATTTTGGATGAAAGGACCGGTAAGCATCTTTCAATACGACCGGACATAGCGCTGGTTCTAAAAATGCCAACAGTCTGTTGTGATTGTCCGGCACATGAATTTGTCCTTGCTGATGAAAAATTACTAATCGTTTGGCACAGGACTCAATAGCTTCCAAAAGCTCGAAACGTTCTGGGTTGAAATCGCCTTCCAGCGTATGGCCGTAGCGTAGTGCCAGTGGTATAGCTAGCAAGGCATGCAAATCAAGGCTATAGGTGGTAGCGACCGCTTGATCAAATTTGTAACCCTCGGGTGCAGATAAAAGACAACCATAATCCAGGCGGTTGTATGCGGGGTTAAGCATCAGGCCTGGGCCTCCACCCGGGGGTCAGCGCATCATGGATGTCGCTCACAATTTGTATTGCTTGCGGTAAGCGATAGTTTAGGGATTCTAGCCCTACCTGTTTCGTGGGCCTCTCGCGTTCTGAGGATGAACTCAGACGAGCGAGCGCACCTTTGTTACTGACCTCTTGTCGCCTGACTAAATCTTTCGCCTTCTCACGCATCCCATTCGGGTCCTCGCACACATGAAGCCACCCCTCTATGAATTTTGAGGTTTCTAGTTTTACTTTACGGCCTTGTTGAGATGCCACCTTACTTAGTTCGACCCATGTTATTGATGGAACCTCTTCTGTAATTAATTTCGACCAATCATTGAAATGTTCTTTGTACAGGTTTATCCGATCTTGATTAGCTTGGCTGTCGCCTTGCAGCAAGACGTTATAGAGGATATGTGCGCCGCGCATGGCACGGGAAAAATGGTAGCCAATGCGCGCGTTTTCGCGGATGTTCTCTGGAAGCTTGTCTTTAAAATCTATATAGCTACTCTCATAACTATCGCGCTTGGCAGGCCTCGGTAAAAATTTCTTGCCTTCCTCCGTAAGCAGCCAAGCAAGCAAAGTATCGTTTTTCAGATTGCTGATGATTCGGGGACGCAACAACTCAGCCTCGTCACGGGTAAGTTCGATGGATAATTCATCTAGAACTATCGGCTTTAAATATGGCAACTTATCGCTAACAGTCGAGAGACGATTATCGGCGTTGTCTTCCTCCCCATAGTTGTAGTCCGCCGACTGAGCGCCACTTTGTCGTAATGTATCGCCTAATGTTCTTAGCGGTAAATCTGGTATCAGACCCAGCACGCGAAGGCCATGCCAATAGGTGGACGATGGCAGGCGTTGTACTCCTTGGTTCAACTTTTCACCAAAGCTACTGCCGATAATGCCCTTGCCTTCTTTGTCAGGCCGATGTTTGGCAACTAATGTCGCTCGGATTAGCCGTTCTTTTTTTTCCAGAAATTCACTTAGTGATTGCTTTTCTCGGGAGTTGTGGTTGAGCTGGCGATATTCGTTGACCAAGCGTGGGACTAACAAGAAATACTTTGCTCGGGTCTGAATCGTCGATATTCCTGGGAACAAGGAATCGGCAATTGCATCACGGATAGTGCCTATGCCGAGTTCATCGACCGTGCCCGGCGTGGCCAGTATGTCCAGCACGGTGTTTACCCGGTCACGGTCGTCGGCCGAGAAGTCTATCCAGCCGAATACCGTACTAAGCTGTACCGATGAATTAGCCGATGTAGGTGTGTCTATCGAACTCATTATGCTTGCTCGACGCCATGGGTCATAACAAGCAAACATCCCGACACCACGGCATTAATCGCTGTATGGCGTATTGTTTTAACACCTAGCACGTCGGCGTAATCCGAGAGCTGTGTAGCGTGTCTCGCAACAATAGTGTTCAAATTTTGCTCGCGGTCAGTCTTGTGGTCGATTAACAATAATCCCGAAGGGGTTGTGGCAAGGAGATCAATTACGCCGTTGACGACGACGCCATGACTATCCAGGCCAATGATTGGTACTTCGTTATCAATTTCCGATACGATAAAGTCTTCGCTCAGCATTTCATTGAAGTTTCGCTTTGCTTTGGTGACGCGTGAGCAGATGCTATCCCCGTGTTCTGGCCAGAGGTCATGCGCCAGTGCCTGCAAATACATGGCGCCGGCATCAGTATCGTCATCAACCTCGAAGTAACGATGTACGAAATCCCCAATATCAAGTGGGTCCGGACCTGGCTCAAGCTCTAATGGGTCGGCATAACGAACCGTTTTGAAGGGTGGCGGTTTGCCATCAACTGATGGGTGAAGCTCTTTCGAGGGAGCACGCGAGTCCGCAATCAAAGCGCCTGAATACTTCTGTTTTAGCAATGACCGGCGACCGAAATTCGGAAGCAGGTTGGCCTTAGCCGCCGTTGTATCGCAATCATCTGGTTCAGCATATTCAATGATGGCTTTGAAGTACGCGTCGCCACAAATTGTGATCGAGTCTTCGTTTAATTGAATTTCTGCCCGATCTTGCAGCAACGACGCGCGCGTTGGTGAGTTCCCGTCAAGCGCGTCCAGTGGCCATTCCAGCAATAGCTGGTCGCGTGGGCGGCTGATAGCGACATATATTTCGCGTAGGACCTGTTCTTCAAACTCGCTCGTAAGCTGATCGGTGAAGCGCGTGTTTGTGTCCGCACTATCGAACTGGGGCGAGAATTCCAGGCTTGCGGACTGGATTAGGTTGTCGAGATCGGAGAAATCAGCGTAGCCCAGTTTCTGCTCCGGCAAATACGGGGTTTTCTTTTGTGCCATACCGCAGACGGCGACCAGGGGCCATTCCCGACCTTTTGCCGCATGCCAGGTGACCAGTTCTACGGCGTCTTCGTCGATTACGCTGGCACTCGGCATATCACTATCACGTTCGGCTTTTTGCTTTACCCAGGCCAGAAACTGGGGCAGGCCATAGCCGTGTATACCTGCGGCCATTAATGATTCCGGCTGGGCGTCTACATATTCCTGGGCAAGGCCTTCGAGTTTGAGCAGGTTGGCGCGTGCCTGGCGGGAGTCAGGCCAGAGCATGACTGCGTCGTAAATGCCCAAGGCGCGGAGCACGTCAGGCACCAGATGATCTATCGGCGTAGTCGCTGCGGCTGCTGTTAGTGGCATGACGTCCGCAAAAGCTGCGTCAGTGAGAACTTCACCAGCGACCAATGTGCGTAACGCATCTTCCAGCGTATGGGACCCGAGCGCAGTTACCGCGAGGTAGAGGCGGGCATGCTTATCATTCGGATTGTGTGCGAGGGCGAGCGCCTGTAATGCAATTTGGATTTCGGTTGATTGCAGCCAGCCGTCTTGTTTAAGTCGTACCCGAATACCCTTGTCGCGCAGCGCCTGGGCGTACTGTTTTAACATGCTATGCGTTGGGCACAGCACAGCGCAGTCGCCGCCTTTGAGTCGGCGTTCTTGTTTGGTGTGCCGGTCGGTAATCAGGTACTTGGGATCGTCGAGTTTCTTTTGTATCGCTGCAACGACCCGCGCGGCGCGCCAGGGATGGGTCTTGGTGCCTTTTTCGCCTTTGCAGACCAGAACGTGCAACGCGGGAAGTTTTGACGCTGGGGCTTGGGGCGCGAGCGCCGTGTAGTCGGGAAACAGCGACTTGCTGGTGGCGTTTATGATCGCCAGCAAATCCGGCTGCGAACGCCAGTTGTGCTCCAGAGGCGTAGCAGCATCAGGGAAGTTCTGCACCAAAGCCTGAAACAGGCGGGTGTCGGCGCCCTGAAAGCCCATGATTGATTGCTTGACGTCGCCGACGATTGTGGTCGGCAAACCCAGCCGAGTCAGGCGCCACAGCAAGCCAAACTGTATGGGATTGGTGTCTTGAAATTCGTCTACCACCATACAATCAACGCGATCTCGCAGTTGCGTCGCTATATTGGGATCGCACACAGCGGTAAATGCACCTGCGACCATGTCGGTGTAATCGAGCAAGCCCGATTCTTTTTTAGAATCTGCGAAACGCTGCATTGCATCCGTACCGCCACGCAACAGCATTTCGATATGTTCTTGCGCCGAAGCGAGCGGGCCAGGGTGGTAAGCGAGCCGGGCGGCGGTCTCGATTACGGCTTCGGCAAGAGCATCATAACCATCGGGTGTTTTGCATTGCTTATTGGAAACCCTTAGCGCACCCAACTTTTTCCAAAGCGCCCAGTCGTTTTCGAGGCTGTTGAATTGCAATGCTGCCTTTAGGGCATCGAAGTTCGCGGAGAAATCGTTTCTTGCCGATTGGCTAGTGCCATGTGATTTGGTGAGCGCCTCAGGAAAGGCGTTGAGTAGTGATTGCGCTCTGGTGCGTAACTGCGCGGCGAGTTCTTCATTGGACTGTACGTGTGGCTTGCCGTAGCGGCTAGCTATCCATGCGCTGGCGTCATGTATGTGCTCATCTATAGCGCGTGTATTACCAGTCGAGCGGAGCAGGCTGATTATTTTTAATAAACTGCTGCGGAAAACATCCTCTGCGCTTTGCTTTGTGTTGTGATTGTAGGTGTACCCGTAACGTGCCAGGTCTTTCGTTATTTTATCGAATTGGTTGGAGGCGCCCAGGGCTTTGCGCATAAGTTGCTGCTGTTCGTCCTCGGTTAGTAGTCGAGGACTCAGGGCCGACCCCAGGTCAAACGCCGATTCTCGTAAAATCCGCAGTCCAAAACCGTGAATGGTGGATACATAGGCTTCATCAAGCCGCGCTGCGTCATCAATGCGTCCGGCCTGCAACAATGCGCCGCGTATGCGTTGGCGTAATTCAGCCGCGGCCGCCTCGGTAAAAGTAACCGCAACAATACTCTCGGCTGATACCCCGGAGTTATCGTCAATCACCCATTCTTTTAGCTGCTCTTTAAGGCGGAAGGTTTTGCCCGAGCCCGCACTCGCCGGGATAAGTTGTAGTGCATGGAGCGTCATGACGACACCTCGCTATCATCGATAACCAGTGCCGTAAGCGGGGAAAACTTGAGTGCGTAATCTGGCACTTGGGCTTTGCTCAATATCTTTAGCTGTTCGGTTCGTGGCATCCGCACTTCGCCTTTACGTAGCTCCTCAAAGCGTTGATGCAGAAGCTCCATCGCTTTAGTAGAAGCGTCATGTCCTGTGAATCGCCAGCCCGCGGTGGACTGCAATGGTTCAAAATCCGCGGAGGCTTTTTGATCTTTCATAGTGTAGTAAGCGACACCGGTGAGGGGCTGCGATTTGAGTAATTTACCGATGTCGTCGTGGTCTCTTTTCGGCCCGCCGGTTTTCAGCATTTGACGATACAGGCTCGCTTGTAAATCCAGCTGCGACCGCATGCGTTTTTCGTATTTATCAGCCTTGGAATTCTTGTAGTCGACGACGACTACGCCGCGTTCGCCGAGCGTGAGTACCGCATCAGCTTGTCCATGAATGGCCACGCCATCGTATGTGCCTTTTAGCCACATCTCCGGCTCGACGATAGTTGCATCGATGGCATTCAGCATGGCGCACCATTGCTCGGCGGCACGCTCGATTGTGCCTTTAAGGTTATCGCGTTCGACTGCCCATTCCGGCGTAGAAAGAAACGGGGAAATGTCGCGCAGGCTCCGCTGAAACGCGGGCTCAATCTCAACTTGGATGTTCTCCCAAATCGGCCGGTAAGTGCCCTTGGGAAATATGGTTTCGAATACGCCATGTGCCAGCGTACCGCTAGTTAACGGACTGAAACTTTCCGGCTCCCAGCTGCTGGGTTCGGCGCCAAGTTTTTGCATTAGCCAGGCTAGGGGACTGACCAGCACCCCATCCAGACGACTTGGGGATTGCGGTCTCGCGTTAGCGTTGGAGGACGCATGTGACTCGAGTAAATCAACACCCATCTGCATATCTACAGCTTCGGGTTCCCGCGGCTGTGTTGCCTCCTGCGCTGCCGCAACAGGCAGACCGAAAATCTGCTTGCGATCGTGCTCAGATTCCAGTTCAAGAATTAACGAATCAGCGTCATCGGCATCGCCATCTAGTAATGCCATGTCGGTTAACGTGGCCGAAGGGGAGTTTTTGTCGCCCACTGCATTCAGGCGCGGAATTAGAAAACGGACACGTTCGGTCACTTGTTTCAGTTGCATCTTGAAGCAGGCGCGTGCATGCGCCATAGCATCACGTGGCAAGTTGATCGCCAGACCTGCTTCGGCGACCGTGCGCCATTCCTTAGGGGAAAACACCAGTGGCAGATGGGAGGGCTGGGGAAAATGTCCGTCTACAAAATCCAGAACAATGAGTTCGCGCACCGTGCGCCACGGTGTATCACCCTCGGTGATAACGGCAACGCCCTCGCGCGTTACTTCGTTTACGCTCACGCCAGGCACAGATTGCGGAATACATAACTTTCGCAGATCGTCCCAGTCTCGAAGGCCAGCTTCAATTGCTGCGGTAATGTTTTTCGCTGCCTCCGTGGCCCTTGACCGGTGAGCTTCCAGCACTTCATCCCTATTCAACTGCGAGAGCAGTGTTGCCAACCCCGCGGGTACCTGCTCGACTGGCAATGGATTGGCGAACAGGTCCACCAATCGGCGTTGTTCGCTCGGCATATCTCTAGGTGGTTTCAGGCGGAAACCATATTGCTCCAAAGTATCTGCGAGATGTTGGCCGACGTGCGCAGGCCAGGGCATTAATACATTGGTTACCAGCGATTTAAGCGCCATGCTGGGAATATGGCCTTCAAAGCGCATTAATGCGAAGCGGATAATTTCGTGGCCTAAATCTCGCTCGCGTGGCGAAACACTAAGATTGGAGAGCGGGATTCCCCAATCAGAAAAAGACTGAGAAAGCACCGAAGCGTGTGCATAGCGCCGCGGTATTAAAACGCCAAAATCTGCGAAATCAGTCGCTGGATTGTTGCGGCAATGCTCCTGAATGAACCCTGCCGCGGCTTCAATGGATTCCAGTGCGTCCCGCACGCCGATGAAGTCACAGGTGGAATCCGTTTGCGGCCATGCGTCCCCGCCAGAAAACAGTCCGTTTTGTACTGCGCGCAGGCGGGTGCCGGCTTTTGCACAAGGCAGGCTTAGGTTGTGCTCGAAATCGGCAATGACTTTTGGAATTTTCGATTCGACGGGTCCTGCGTCACCATTGAGTTTGTTTATCAGGGCCTGCTGCCATTCATCGAGTCCGGCATAGATGCCGGCGGTCATCACCCTCAAGGGTCGGTGTGGCGCGAGGTCGCCGCTTACGATCTGTTCGATAGTCGCCAAGTCGGTTGGCCACTTTTCCACTGGAATAGAATTCAATAACCCAATATCGGTCAGTCTCTGATCAATACGATCATTACCGACGCTATCCGGCCATGGCGTGCCTGGCGCCTGTGAGCACAGAATGTGTTGCCAAGCGCCTTCCAAGGCCTGAGCAACTGCATGCGGATCGACTTGGTATGATGCGTGCCAGAACGCATCATACGAGCTTGCCAGGAGCGCATTCAATGCGTCAGGCCATTCTTGCGTCGGATGAAGTAGATAGGCCAATCGCGTTTGATCAAGCAAATCCACCCAGGTACCTACCCGCACCCTCACTGTGCCCAACTGCTCCACCAGGAATCGACGTAAACGCCGACTTGCAGCAGTATCAGGGACTAATACAAATACTTGTGGTGGGCTCATTTTAAGGACTTTTTCTGAGTGCTTGCATGATTGAAATAGCCTTTCAAGACCAGAGAAATTTCTGAGTTCGGGATCCCGGCCAGATCAAAATAGATATTCCCGTCCAAGCCGCTACGTATTCGTTGGCTGGATCGGTAGGGGTATTTTGTAAAATCCTCATTAGGCTCAATCGCCCAGCTAGTGTTTTCTTGGGTTTTGTTCTCAAACTCGGGATCGGCCGGATACGGGATTTCTATTTTCGTATCGATAAATTGTTCCCCCTTGTTGTGAACCATAACCCATATTGCCGCTTCAAATAACAGTAGCCATGACGATGCCAGTTTATGCAGGTATGCGACAGGCTATGTCGATTAGCTGATCACGAGAGAACGTGTCGAATGTCGGCTGAATTCCTAATGCGACACATATTGTCGTAATTGCGTGGATAATCTCTATCAACAGGAGATATCTCATGAGCAAACACCCCAAAATAACCAATAGACCCACCACCTGCCGGGACCGTAATCGGTTAATGGCCGCTCGAATTATGCTGAGCGCCTTAATGTCCGAGAATCTTCGTGAATCCGACCTGCTGGATGAAGACGACAAGCTTGCGTCTCTGTTGGGTGCGAGCCGGCATAAGCGATTGCGTCTTGCGTTGACCGATGAAAACGGACAACTCGACGAATCCAATTATCTGGGAAAGGCCACACCGCGACTGCGCACGCTGGCAAAAAAGTATCTTTGTGAATACGAAGTAGTGCTCATTGCCAAGTCGCGACAGCGGCAGGATGTTTTATCTGCGAACGTGCGTAAGCTTTCCCGGATACTCGGGCTGAATCGCACCGAAGCCAAGCTGCTTGATCTAATGGTCCGGATGGACTCCGATGCCGCATTGGCTGAGGTAACCTCAATATTCGAGAGCATGACAGCGTTTACTTTGGTGAAAATGCTGGCCAGAGCCACCGGCAGTCGCCACGAACACGTGCGGGCTGCCATCAGTCCGGAGTCCCGGCTGTCGCAAAGCGGTGTGCTTGAAATGAGCACCTCATTTTTCCGCGGGTCCAGACGCATGGTCCATTGCGGCGGGATTGACGACATCACGCTTTTACCTGGCTTGGCCCACGCGCTTTTATATGACTCGTTTGATTTCGAGCGAATCTTCTCGTCCTTCTTCAAGCGTTGCGGCACTCCCAAACTTGCTTTATCCCATTTTGACTATCTCAAAGACGAAGTAGTAGTACTACGTGGGCTGTTAGAGGGTGCGCTTCGCAAGCAAGTCCCGGGCATGCAAATACTGTTTTACGGCCCACCGGGTACTGGCAAAACGCAACTCGCCCATGCGTTAGCTCAGGCTATCGGGGTGCCGATGTATTCGGTTGCCACGGGCAGTGTTAACGGAGAACCCTACGACCGCGACGACCGGTTTCGCAGCTATCGTTTGGCACAGCAGGCACTGAAATCTCGCGGTAAAGCGATTGTGTTGTTTGATGAAGTCGAAGATGTATTTCCCGATAATATTGATCGAGAAATGCGCTCGAGTCGCCAAAAAGGCTGGACGAACGAATTACTGGAAACCAATGCAGCTCCAAGTATCTGGATTACCAATAGTACGACGTCCATAGACGCAGCCTATCTACGTCGATTCTCGTTGGTTCTAAAGATCGAACGCCCACCCCGCGCCATACGCCGTCAAATTGCGGATCAGCACTTGAGTGAATTCGCAGTCGACACCCGTGTAATGTCTCGAATAGCTGATGCCGATCGGTTGACCCCAGCCGACCTCGATCGTACTCGCCGGGCTTTGTCTGTCGCCAACACTTTAACTACCAATGCAGATACTGCTTCCAGGGCTGCCACGATCTTGTTGGGATCGGGGCCGAATGGGCCAGGCCGGTCTGCACTTTTACCCAAGGATTCTTTTGCACTACCTGAGTTCGACCCTGCGCTTATCAATACCGATCTGGATCTTCCGAAGCTGATCAATGGTCTCGCACGCAGCGGGGAAGGCCGCCTCTGCCTTTACGGGCCGCCCGGCACCGGGAAAACAGCGTTTGCCGGATACGTCGCGAGGCATCTTGAGCGAGAACTGATAACGGTATCGGCTTCGGATTGGCTTAATTGTTATTTAGGAGAAACCGAGAAGCGAATTCGTGATGGCTTTGAATCAGCCGAGCGCGCCAATGCCGTACTCTTCGTTGATGAAGCCGACAGCTTTCTGCGCGACCGGTCACTCGCGTCGAAATCCTGGGAAACGACGCAAGTTAACGAGTTACTCAAGTGTTTGGAAGACGCCAGTGGTATCGTAATGTTCGCCACCAATGCGTTTGATGTGCTCGACCCCGCAGTGCTGCGTCGTTTGGATATTAAAACTGCATTCAGACCGCTAAACCGTGAACAAGCGAAAATCATGTTCGAGCGTTGTCTTGCTGTAAATTCAAGCGAAGTACTAGTGGGTATAACTCCGGAAATAGCCAGCCGGTTGCGATTAATCACCGGCCTGGTGAATGGTGATTTCGCTGCCGCCTGCCGATATTTGCACATCATGGGCCAACCGTTTACGGCTAGCTATCTCCTCACTGCGTTGGAGAGCGAAGTAGCGATGCGGTCCAGGCACGAGGGTAAATCCATAGGCTTTGTAACGGGCTTGAACTGAAAGGGGTAGATTCAAGTTCAAGACGTTACGGTTAACAGAAGCCTGTGTTGCTTGTTCTTGCTATGCGACATATATCGTCGCAAGGCTGTGCAACACTACCCATGACAGAGATCGAGGAGTGGCAAATGAATCCATTAGTTAAAACCTTTGAAGTAGATGGCCTTCGCTACCGTCTAAATATCAGCGAAGAGGGCACAGTCACATTTCATTTAACCGGGGGAGGCACACGTCGTGGCAGTTTTCGCCCGCATTTATTTTTTGATGACGAAGAAAGCCTGGACGACGTTAATCTCCTCACCGTAAGCCCCATAAAGGTCTTTGTTTGTGTGAAAAACCAGGTGATCGAATGGGTGAAACGTGAGCGTCCTTACCAACTATCCTTCCAATCCAGCAATATACGACGCTTTCCAATATATCGCTCGATGTCCGAAAGACTGGCACGAGAGCTACCGCAGTATTTTGCTTACGAACTCGGGTTAAGTTTTCAGTTCTTTCGGCAAGTGGATGAGCAGTTACAAAGCGGCATTCATAGTCCTGATCCGGAATCGCCGCAGCTAGAGTCCGCCTGATCAGCGCGTTTCCACTGCCCCAGACACAGCAGGTATATTTGTCAGCTAGTACGCAACCGGGAGTCCAAGATGCGAAATTCAAATACGGACATGCTGAACAGAAGCCGGGGCGCACTCGTTGGTCTCGCATGTGGTGATGCACTCGGCACAACATTGGAATTCAAACAGCCCGGCACGTTTGAGCGCCTGGTTGGTATTGAGGGCGGCGGCCCATTCAACCTGAAACCCGGTCAATGGACCGACGATACGAGCATGGCCTTATGCCTTGCAGCCAGTTACATAACCACGGGGCGATGCGATCCCGCAGGATCAATTGCAGCGCTATATAGCCTGGCGGGACAACGGCTATATGTCGTGTACGGGCACCTGCTTTGATATCGGCAATACCGTAGCGACTGCGTTGCGAAGGTTCGAAGCACACGGCGATCCGGCAACGGCGCGTTAATGCGACTGGCGCCAGCGGTAATATTCAATCGCGATTACATTGTTCAGGCGCGTCACGATGCACGATTGTCCACCATTACGACCCACGGTTCTGAACTATGCATTCAAGCCAGCGAGGTTTTTGCCTGCCTGCTTTGGCTGGCGTTGGACGGCAAATGTTCCAAAACAGAAGCCTTGAACGCGATGAGCGTGATGCTATTGGAAGAATACTTCCGGCCTGAAATTGCTGCGATAGTTGATGGAAGTTTTATACACAAAAAGCCACCGGAGATTCGCGGGACCGGTTACGTGGTCGAATCCGCGGATACGTTGTTGCTAAAGGCGACAACAGCAGATGTGACATCCATCGCTGAATTTTGTGAGCTACAGGTTATAACGCCAAGCTTAGAGAATCTCGGCCATTATTTGAATGAAACAGAATGCGTGTGGTGCATTACAGATTATTCATTTAATACCGAAAAATGGTTCGCGCAGCGCTACGAACTCACCGGCTTAATCGAGACCGCGGCGGCATTCACTGCTTACTCTCGTGGCGACAGATTCATGGATGGGTTTTGGGAGGGAGAGATTGAGGACGGGTTGATGCAAAAGTTTTTCAACAGCGCAGGTAATAGATTCAGTGCGTTTGCAAGATTTCTAGAAACTAGCCATGTGTTAGTGCACCATTCTTTCTGTAATTTGGTTTGAGTCCGGTAGGGCGACAGGCCATCCGCTATTCTTTCGTTGGATTGTTAGCGCAAACACACGAAAGGAAAAACAGATGACCTGTCGAATAGAGAATACCGAAAGTGA
>JBDNIO010000198.1:0-31618 GCA_041688215.1 Salinisphaeraceae bacterium
CATTGAACCAGGTTTTGACGAACTCCTTATAGAGAGGAGTCGCGGTTTTGGTCTGGCTGATAGTGGCGGCAGGCTGAGCATCCGCAAATTTCTCGGCATTTTTGCTGCCAGGAAAGTATTTGCTGTAATCGAAGGTGCCGAGGACGATTTCGGCTTCGATCTTATTCAGGGCTGCTTCCATCTTTTCCCGGTTGGGCTTGGTGTCACGAAGCTTGGTGTATTCGCGGCAGCGATTGCCATGTACACGCAAGTCGAAAAAAAGAAGTCCGCCGCGTGAGTTAACACTAGACATTGCAAACCCTCCCGCCGCTCATTGGAATTGCTATATCGGAGGACGGCGCTTGAGACATGTCCTCTTCGATTGCTTCCCAGAGTTAAAGTATCTTTCTGCCGCCGAACGGTCGGAAGTAGTGGCGTCCCTCTAAAAGGACGGAATCCTTTAAGCGCTCCCTGATGGTGCGCACTTCGTATTTAATACGAGTAGATAGTTCTTCTGTAGTCAGGCACGTTGTAGCCATGCTATGCTCCTTTGCAGTATATGGACTTCGTGAGTAGCCGATACGCTACCCATGAAGCGTATTATACACTTCATTGTACCGTTGCCAACTACTAAAGATGCGTATCGGCTACATGGCTATTAAATTCAAAATCAAAGAACTGATTGCGGATAAGGAATTTCGCGAGCGTCAGGTGATCTCACTAAAGGAGATCGCAGCGGCGACGGGTATTCATCGTGTGACGCTCTCAAAATTGGCCAACAACAAGCGTTACAACGTGGGCATAGATACCGTTGAAAAGCTCTGCGTTTACTTCGGATGTAACGTTGGAGATGTTGCAGAGTACGTGCAAGACCAAGATGAGACCGACGGTCAAAATTCGGACTAGGGCGAATACGCCTATGCCACATTGGTCTCAATTTGTATTCTGAGATCGTATCTATCGCACGGTATATGAATGGTCACGCAAGGCGAATCGCGGAAATCGTTATAGGGACCTTACGTAAGTAGCCGAAATATAAATAAATATTCCTAACACCTTGCGTTGTTCAAACGAGGTCACTATACTGCGCGCCATCGGGTGCGGGGTGGAGCAGTCTGGCAGCTCGTCGGGCTCATAACCCGAAGGTCGTAGGTTCGAATCCTACCCCCGCTACCATTTTCGCGGTCTTGGACGAGGGAGCCCCCGATGAGGGGCTTTTTTTATTGGTTTTGCCATAAATATTTTATATGTCGGAAAGTCTGAGACAACTGATTGAGCCGGTCATTGAGTCACTGGGTTATGAGCTGTGGCATCTGGAGATGATTGGCGGCAGCAGCAATGGTTTGTTGCGCATTTACATTGATCACGAAAACGGCATTGCGCTTGACGATTGTGAGCGGGTAAGTCGCGAAGTCAGTGCCGTGCTGGATGTGGAAGACCCGCTGCAGTCGCGTTACCGGCTTGAAATTTCATCTCCGGGACTCGACAGGCCGTTGGCTACCGAGGCGCATTTCCAGCGTTTCGTTGGTGAGAAGGTCCGCGTTACCTTGTTCGCGCCCATAGAGGGCTCGCGTAAGTATAAGGGGCTTTTGACGAATTCGGACCAGGGTGAAATACGCCTTAACTGTGACGGTGTTGTGATTAATGTGCCGTTATCAAGCATTGCCAAGGCGCGCCTGGTTGCCGGGTAGCGCGTGCTGTTTGGCAGGTAGTTAAAGACGGATACAGGATTAATAAATCGGATGCCCGGCATCCGGTCAGTTTTCATAGGCGAGGTCATCACGACCATGAATAAGAATGTTTTGCTTGTTGCCGAAGCGGTGTCCAATGAAAAGGGCGTCGATAAGGAAATTATTTTCGAGGCAATCGAAGCCGCGCTGGCGTCTGCTACCCGCAAGAAACACGGCGAAGACATCGCCGTCCGCGTTTCTATTGACCGCAGCACCGGCAGCTACGAAACGTTTCGCCAGTGGGAAGTTATCGACGAGTCCGAGATAGACGAAGAAACTGAAGAGCCTCGTGTAATCGAGGCGCCTGAGCGCGAGATTGCCCTGGACGCCGCGCGCGAGCAAAACGCCGAATTAAATGCCGGCGATTTCATCGAAGAGCAGATGGGGTCGGTCGAGTTCGGACGTATCGCGGCGCAGGCTGCCAAGCAGGTTATCGTGCAGAAGGTGCGCGAGGCCGAGCGCGCACAGGTTGTGGAACAATATAAAGGCCGTGTGGGCGAACTCATCACTGGTCTGGTCAAGCGCATGGAGCGCGGCGCGGTTATTCTGGATCTGGGCGGCAACGCCGAGGCCATTGTGCCGCGTGAAGAAGTGATTGCGCGCGAACCCATGCGCCCCGGCGATCGTGTGCGCGGCCTCCTGTTTGATGTGCGTCCGGAACCGCGTGGCCCGCAGTTGTTTGTAACCCGTACCCGCCCGGAATTCCTGATTGAACTATTCAAGCTGGAAGTTCCGGAAGTCGGCCAGGGCCTGATTGAACTGCGCGGCGCTGCCCGCGATCCGGGTCTGCGCGCCAAAATCGCCGTGCAGGCCAAAGACCGCAGAATCGATCCGGTAGGTGCTTGCGTGGGTATGCGCGGTTCGCGTGTGCAGTCGGTCTCCAATGAATTGGCGGGCGAGCGCATCGACATTGTTCTCTGGGATGAAAATCCCGCTCAGTTTGTAATTAATGCCATGGCCCCGGCGGATGTCGAGTCCATTGTCATGGATGAAGACAAGGGCAGCGTGGACCTGGCGGTAAATGAAGAAAAACTGGCCCAGGCTATTGGCCGTGGCGGCCAGAATATACGGTTGGCGTCCGAACTGACGGGCTGGAATCTGAACGTTATGACGCTGGAAGAGGCCGATGCCAAAAGCGAGGCCGAGGGCGGGCAGTTGCAAGCCATGTTCTGTGATCAACTTAATGTTGACGAGGACGTAGCCATAA
The DNA here is from genome assembly GCA_041688215.1 of Salinisphaeraceae bacterium. Taxonomy (GTDB): domain Bacteria; phylum Pseudomonadota; class Gammaproteobacteria; order Nevskiales; family Salinisphaeraceae; genus JBDNIO01. Next base: position 2,917 of record JBDNIO010000198.1, read on the forward strand.
TTCTGGTTCAGGAGGGCTTCACCTCGATTGAGGAGGTCGCCTATGTGCCGCCTTCGGAACTGATCGAAATTGAAGAGTTTGATGAAGACGTGGCCGAAGAGTTGCGTAACCGTGCTCGCGATGTATTGCTCAGCAAGGCCATTGCGTCGGCCGAAGGTGTTGAGCAACCGGCAGAAGATTTGCTGGAGCTCGAAGGCATGGACGCCGATCTGGCGCGAAAACTTGCCGACGGCGGCGTTGTTACCCGGGAAGACCTGGCCGAGCAGGGCATGGATGAAGTGGTGGAACTCACCGGCATAGAGGAAGAGCGCGCAGGTGAATTGATTATGGCGGCGCGCGCTCACTGGTTCGCGGACGAGCAAGCCCAGGCGGAATAAGATTTATGGCACAAACCACAGTCAAGAAACTGGCCGATGAGTTCGGTATACCGACAGACAGGTTGCTGACCCGGCTGGAAGAAGCCGGCATAAGCGCCAAATTGGTAGATGATTCGATCAGTGACGACGATAAGCTCAAGCTGCTGCGGCATCTGGGTGAAAGCAAGAAAGACGCTGCGGGAAGCGGGGATGGCGCGTCGTCCAAGATTTCATTGCGTCGCCGTTCTACCTCCGAGCTCAAACTAAGCGGCGGGCGTAACGCGCCCAGCAAGACGGTAAGTGTGGAAGTGCGTAAACGCCGCACTTACGTCAACCGCGCGGCGGAAGAAGAAGCCAGCAAGAAAGCAGAAGATGAAGCCGCCGCTGCCCGCGCTGCTGAAGAACAGGCCGCCGCGGATAAGGTCGCCGCTGAGGAACAGGAAGCACAACGCGCCGCCGAAGAGCAGGAAACTGCCCGTTTGAAAGCCGAATCAGACAAGGCTGCCGAGGCCGCCGCGGCCGAGGCAGAAAAAAACCAGGAGCAAACTGAAGCCGAAGCCAAGGCCGAAGCGGCACCCGAGGCGCAAGCAGCGCCTGCCGGCAATAAAGCCAAAGCAGAAGTTGCAGCACCAGAACAACCCATGGATGCTGCGCGCAGTCGCGCACGCGAGAACCTGCGCCGCGCCGAGCAAAAGCATGGCCGCACCAAGGAAGACGAGCAGCGCGAAGCCGCGCGCGCCAAGGGCAAAGGCAAGGAATTGCACGTTGCGGAAGGCAAACACGGCCGTCGCAGAAAGAAGGCGCGCAGCCGCCCGGGACGTGTCCAGGTGCAAACCGAGCACAGTTTTGAGCGTCCCACCGCGCCGGTTATCCGCGATGTGGAAATCCCCGAAACCATTACCGTGGGCGATCTCGCCCAGCGCATGGCGGTCAAGGCCAACGAGCTGATCAAGGAAATGATGAAGCTCGGCGTTATGGCGACCATCAACCAGATGATCGATCAGGACACCGCGACCCTGCTGGTCGAGGAAATGGGCCACATTGCCAAGCCGGTTAAAGAAGACGATATGGAAGAAAGCTTGATCCAAGAGGTCAAGGCCGAAGAATCTGAGGTAGAAGGCCTGCCCCGCGCGCCGGTGGTTACCGTTATGGGCCACGTCGACCACGGCAAGACCTCGTTACTGGATTATATCCGTCGCGAAAAAGTGGCAGCGGGCGAAGCCGGTGGCATTACCCAGCATATCGGCGCCTATCATGTGCATCACGACAAGGGCACGATTACCTTTATCGATACGCCGGGCCACGCTGCATTCACCCGCATGCGCGCCCGTGGCGCCAAGGTAACCGACATCGCGGTGCTGGTAGTTGCGGCCGACGATGGCGTTATGCCACAGACCAAGGAATCTATTCAGCATGCGCGCGCCGCGGGCGTGCCGATCGTGGTGGCTATCACCAAATCCGATGTCGATAACGCTGATTTCGACAAAGTCAAGAATGGTCTGTCTGCCGAAGAAGTTATCTCGGAAGAGTGGGGCGGCGATACCCAGTTCGTGCAGGTGTCCTCGCATACCGGCGCAGGTATTGATGACCTGCTCGATGCGATTATTCTGCAAGCCGAAGTGCTGGAATTAAAGGCACCGGTGAATGTTCCCGCGCGTGGCGTGGTGATTGAATCCAGCCTGGAAAAAGGCCGCGGACCGGTTGCGACTATTCTTATCAAATCCGGCAAGCTCAAGCGCGGCGACATTCTGCTCGCGGGCTCACACTACGGCCGCGTACGCGCGATGTTTGATGACAAGGGCGAACAGGTCAAAGAGGCCGGTCCGTCCATTCCGGTAGAAGTGCTTGGATTGTCCGGTACTCCCGGAGCCGGAGACGATGCGCTGGTGGTTGCCAACGAGCGCAAGGCCCGCGACATTGCGGAACAGCGTGATGACAAGTCCCGCGAAAATAAACTTGCACAACAACAGGCTGCGCGTCTGGAAGAGGTCTTCTCGCAAATCGGGGAAGACGGCGCAACCGGCGAAGCCAAAAACCTGAACCTCCTGATCAAGGGCGACGTACAGGGCAGTGTGGAAGCACTGATCGAATCGCTGCGCAAAATACCCAGCGAAGAAGTGCGCGTACGCATTGTTGCCAGCGGCGTCGGCGGCTTGAGTGAATCCGACGTTGAATTGGCATTAGCCTCGCAAGCCACCGTAATCGGCTTTAACGTGCGCGCCGATACGGCCGCGCGCAAGGCGATCAAGGAATCCAGCCTGGATGTGCGTTATTACAGCGTAATTTACGAAGCCATTCAGGATGTTACCGATGCCATCAGCGGTCTTCTGGGCACCGAGCAGCGCGAAGAGATCGTCGGCCTGGCCGAAGTCAAGGACGTATTCCGCTCCTCCAAACTCGGCGCGATTGCAGGCTGCCTAATTATCGATGGCACCGTATCACGCGGCCTGCCTATCCGTGTACTGCGTGACAATGTGGTCATTTACGAAGGCGAGCTGGAATCCCTGCGTCGCCACAAGGATGACGTGAACAAGGTCGAGGCGGGCACCGAATGCGGTATTGGCGTTAAGAACTATAACGACATTAAACCCGGCGACCAGATTGAGTGCTACGAGCGCACTGAAGTTCAGCGTAAAGTCGCGACGGAAGAAACGGCTTAACAATGCCAAACGACTTTCCCCGTAGCCGCCGGGTTGCGGAGCAGATACAACGCGAGCTGGGTACGCTAATTACTACTGAAGTCAAGGACCCGCGGGTGCATCTGGCCACGGTAACCGACGTTGAAGTTACCCGTGATCTGGCTCACGCCAAGGTTTATATCGGCATTCTGGAAATGCAAGATGACCCAAAAGAGGTCATGGCGGGCCTGAACAAAGCCGCGGGATTTCTGCGTGCGCGTCTGGCTCGTTTGTTGAAGATTCGGATTATTCCGCAACTTAAATTTATTGAGGACACCACCGAACGCGAGGCGCAGCGGTTGTCAGACATTATCGACAGCGTCGTCGCCGAAGACCGGGATCATCACCAGGAATAATGAGCCGCAGAAAGGAAAAAGGACGGCCCGTAAACGGAATTCTTTTGCTCGACAAGAGCGTTGGCGAGTCCTCCAACGCGGCGCTGCAATCGGTAAAACGTTTGTTTGACGCGCGCAAAGCTGGCCACACCGGCAGTCTTGATCCCCTGGCCAGCGGCCTGCTACCTATTTGTTTCGGCAAGGCTACGAAAGTGTCAGGCTTTCTGCTCGACGCAAACAAGCACTATTGGGTGCGGGCAAAACTGGGCGCAAAAACCGCTACCGGGGACGCGGAAGGCGAGATCACCTTACGGGATGGCAAGCCGCTGCCCGGCGAGCAACAGCTGCGCATGGCAGCGGAAAATTTCATGGGCGAGCAATTACAAACGCCCCCCATGTATTCCGCGGTAAAACACAAGGGCAAGCGATTGTACGAACTTGCGCGCCAGGGTGTGGAGGTAGAGCGCGAAGCTCGCCCCATTCGCATCGATGAGTTCAAGATTCTCGCGATAGATGGCGATAGTGTCGACCTGGAAGTTAAGTGCACCAAGGGAACCTACATCCGTACCCTGGTCGAAGACTGGGCCGAATCGGTAGACAGCTACGCCTATGTCGACGGCCTGCGGCGCCTGGCGGTAGGGCCGTTTGGCGTACAGGGCATGCTCACATTCGAACAGCTGCAGGGTATTGCGGAGCAGGGCCCTGAGGCACTGGATGCGTTGTTATTGAAGATTGACAGCGCGCTGGGCGACTGGCCGGCGGTAACGCTGGACCCCGACAGTGCATTTTATTTCGGCCGCGGTCAGGCGGTACAGGTACCCAAGGCCCCGACTTCGGGCCTGGTTAGAATTTACGATCCCAATGAGCGTTTGATCGCCGTGGGCGAGGTTCTCGACGATGGACGAATTGCCCCTAAGCGCATGCTGGTTGGTGGCAAATAGGCCAAAACAAGGCTTACGTCTTGTTCTTAAGCGGCGCGGGCGGTAAAATTCCGCCTCGCGTTTTTAGAGTCTGCGCGTTTTGTGGCCGCAGATCTGCGCTATCGGACAACGGATGCGGGCTTTTCCCCAGTGCACTAGTGAACAGCTATTGCGTTTGGGAAAAGGCCGGGACCGTACCGAAGAGCAGATTAACTGTTTGCAAGCCCAGGTTCCTCATCAGGAGTTTTCGATGTCTCTGAGTACAGAGCAAAAAGCCGAAGTTATCGGCAAACACAGCCGCGCCAGCGGCGATACAGGTTCCCCGGAAGTGCAAGTGGCTTTGCTGACCACGCGTATTTCCCAGTTGGGCGACCATTTCGCGTCACACAAGAGTGATCACCACTCGCGTCGTGGTTTGCTGATGATGGTTAACAAACGCCGCAAGCTCCTGGATTACATCAAGAATCGTGATCCCGATCGTTACAAGGCGCTGATCGGCGATCTAGGCCTGCGCCGCTAACCACGCGCGCGCCATTTTTCGCAATACTGCGTTGCTGCGGGCTTGTGTAGTGTCATCTATTACGCTTTGGCACAGCGCCCTTGCAGCCCGAGTGAAACGAGCCGAGCGAATGCGAGCTTGCAAAAAATGTCACGCACGTGGCGCCTTGGCTCATGCCAACGCGTCGCGATACATGCCGACAGATTCAAATTCAAACACTAACTTACCGCTGCCAGGTTTGCCGGGCGGGCGGTTCATTTATTTCTTATAAGGTAGAAAAATTGTGAGTTCAGTAGCACCTACTTGTACCAAGACATTTCAATACGGCCAGCATACCGTCACCCTGGAAACCGGCGAAATCGCCCGCCAGGCCGATGGCGCGGTGATGGTTACCATGGGCGGCACCGTTGTGTTGTGTACCGCAACCGGGAAAAAGCAGGCAAATTCCAACGCTGCATTTTTCCCGCTAACTGTCAACTATCAGGAACGCATGTACGGCGGCGGCCGCATCCCCGGCGGCTTCTTCAAGCGTGAAGGCCGCCCCGGCGAGCGCGAAACGCTAACCTGCCGTTTAATCGACCGTCCCATTCGCCCGCTATTTCCCAAGGGCTTTATGAATGAGGTGCAAATCATCCCGACGGTCATGTCGCTGGACAAGGACATGGAAGCCGATATCGCCGCCCTGATCGGCACCTCCGCCGCGCTGGCGATTTCCGGCATTCCCTTTGCCGGCCCGATTGGCGCCGCGCGCGTGGGCTACGCCAACGGCGAATACCTGCTGAATCCGGGCTTTGAAGCACTGGAATCCTCCGAGCTGAATTTGGTAGTAGCCGGCACCTCTGATGCGGTTCTGATGGTGGAGTCCGAAGCCAAGCAGCTGCCGGAAGACGTCATGCTCGGCGCGGTCATGTATGGCCACGAGCAAATGCAGGTGGCGATTAACGCCATTAAAGAAATGGCTGCCGAAGTCGGCAAGCCCGCCTGGGACTGGCAGCCGCCGCAACGTGACGAGTCGCTCGATAGCGCCGTCGCCGACGCCGCCGGCCAGCAGATTTCCGAGGCTTATCAGATCGCCGACAAACAGGAACGCCAGAATCGTCTCGGCGAAATTCGCGGAAAGTTAATCGCGGATATGGCCGACGAAGAGCGTGAGGACTGGGGCACTGATGACGTAAAAACCGCCATGGGCGCTCTGGAAAAGAAAACCGTACGCGGCCGTATCCTGAGTGGCGAATCGCGCATAGATGGCCGCGATACACGCAGTGTGCGTCCGCTGACCATTAAAACTGGCGTGCTACCGCGCGTGCATGGCTCGGCACTGTTCACCCGCGGCGAAACCCAGGCGATTGTAGTTACCACCCTGGGTACGGGCCGCGATGCGCAGGTCATCGACGCGATCGAAGGCGAGTCCAAGGACGCGTTCATGCTGCACTACAACTTCCCCCCGTACTGCGTGGGCGAAACCGGCTTCATGGGCGGCCCCAAGCGCCGCGAAATCGGCCACGGCAAGCTCGCGAAGCGCGCCCTCATGGGCGTGATGCCGGATCTTGAAAATGAATTTCCCTACGTACTGCGCGTGGTTTCGGAAATCACCGAATCCAACGGCTCGTCGTCTATGGCCTCCGTGTGCGGCACCTCGTTGGCATTAATGGATGCCGGTGTGCCCCTGAAGGCGCCGGTGGCTGGTGTGGCCATGGGTCTGATCAAGGACGGCGATAAATTCTCTGTGTTGACCGATATCCTGGGTGACGAAGATCACCTGGGCGACATGGACTTCAAGGTGGCTGGTAGCAGCGACGGCATTACCGCGCTGCAAATGGACATCAAGATCACCGGCATTACCAAAGAGATCATGTCGGCCGCCCTGGACCAGGCCAAAGAAGGCCGTCTGCATATTCTGGCTGCTATGAACAGCGTGCTGGACAAACCCCGTCAGGAAGTGTCCGAATGGGCACCGCGTATCTTCACCATCAAGATTGACCAGGACAAGATTCGCGATGTGATCGGCAAGGGCGGCGTGACCATCCGCAGCATTACCGAGGAAACCGGCGCCAGCATCGACATCGACGACGACGGCACCATTAAGGTTGCCGCAGTTGATAAATCCGCCGCCGATGCCGCCATCAAGCGCATTGAGGAGCTGACCAAGGATCTGGAAGCCGGTCAGGTATTCGAGGGCAAGGTGGTGCGTATCATGGACTTCGGCGCATTCGTGAACCTCATGCCCGGACGCGACGGTTTGGTGCACATTTCGCAGCTAACCGAAGAGCGCGTGGAAAAAGTGACAGATATCGTCAACGAAGGTGATGTAGTGCGCGTCAAGGTGCTGGAAGTCGACAAGCAGGGCCGTGTGCGTTTGTCCATGCGTGACGTACCCCCCGCAGCCTAATCAATGGCTAAAGTGACGCAGGCCGCTCGCTAGGCTTGCGGTCTGCGTCATAGCCCGTTACTATTGCGTCCATAGATTTAGCCCACGTGCGATTCTTGGGCAAAAAAAGCCCCCAGGGTAGGGGGCGAGAAAGGCCTTGAAACTGTATGAAATACAGCGGCCTTTCGGAGGAGACTTAATCTATCAGGCGGGGTAATCGCGCTGAATATGAATTCGTATATATGTTGCAGTGCAGTATAAGCAGCTTTTAACAGCGTGTCAATAGCCTGAGGCGTATTAACGTTTTTTCTTTTCATCCTCACCCGGTAAAGCGTCGCCTGAACTTTTGCTCTTGTCACGGTCGGGCGTAAGGTTTTTCAGAAATTCACGCCGCACCGAGCGCCAGATGGGCAGCTGATGTTGCGACATCTCCTTGAGCGAGGCCAAAGGATTGTTCACATCAAGCATGCGCCGCAGGCGATCCTTGAACTGGTGCTGCTGTTCGGTGAAAAAATCCAGTGACAGCTCAAGATAACTGCTCATCGTGCTCTGCATGGAATCGCCATAAAAGCGGATAATGTTACGCAGCACACGGGTGGAGAAAATGGGATTGCCGCCTTCTTCCTGCTCGCTGATAACCTGTAACAGGATGGTGCGCGTTATGTCGTCACCGGAACGCTTGTCTATGACCTGAAAGTTTTCGCCCTGCAACACCAGTTGCCGAATCTCTTCCAGGGTGATGTAGCAGCTGATCTCGGTGTCGTAGAGACGCCGGTTCGGATATTTCTTGATTATCCGGGACTCGTTGACATTCATTTTGTTATTCACACTCATGAAACGCTCTTGCCGCAAGGGCGGCCGAAGACACTTTGTTGCAGTGCATTAAAACATTTTGTGAGGCTCGCGCATAGCGGAGAATAAAAAATGTCCGCACTAAGCGGACATTTTTAGGTGGCAGGTATCAGGTGACAGAATTACCTGCCAAGCTGGCGTTCCCGGATTTCATCCAGGCTTTTGCAATCCACGCACAAGGACGCCGTAGGCCGTGCCTCCAGTCGGCGTATCCCGATTTCTGTGCCACAGGTTTCGCAAAAGCCGTATTCATCGCGATCTACATTGGAGATGGACTGGTCGATCTTGCGGATTAACTTGCGCTCGCGGTCGCGTGTACGCAGCTCCAGGCTGAACTCGGATTCCTGCGTGGCGCGGTCGGTGGGGTCGGGAAAATTGGCCGCCTCATCTTTCATGTAGTGCATGGTGCGATCCACTTCTTCCATTAACTCGCGCTTCCATTGCAGCAGGATTTCCCGAAAATGGACCCGCTGTTGTTCGTTCATATACTCTTCGCCACGCTTGGGCTTATAGGGCTTGAACGCTTGTGGCGCTTGCACTTTTGCGCTTGCTTGTTGTGCCGACATTAAGACCGATACCTCTTCCAACCAGGAAAAAACGACCGCTAGCTATACCAGAATCGCACCGGATGGGCAACGTCTGCGCGCGTGCTGGCGCGATCTCTACTGCTCTGGCACAATAATCCGCAACAAATGCAACGGCTTGATATTCAATAAATGGCCCTTAAGGCCCTGCTGTTCGATGTTGATGGCACATTGGCGGACACTGAACCGCAGGGACACCTGCCCGCCTATAATCGCGCATTCCGCGAACTCGGTCTTGACTGGAAGTGGTCGAAAACCCTTTATCGCAAACTGCTGTTACAGCCGGGTGGCCGCGAACGCATTGATCACTACCTGCAAGAACATAATCCTGATCTGGGCGCGCACAAGGGCGGTGTCGAACGTGACCGAGGCGCCTGGGTGGATGATCTTCATCAAGTCAAATCCAAACACTTTCGTCGCCGCCTGAAGTCGGGGCGCGTGCCCCTGCGTCCTGGTGTACGCCGGTTAATGCTGGAGGCGGTGGAGCAGGGCCTGCAGTTGGGCATCGTCACCAACGCCAGCAAGGCAAGTCTGAAAGCATTTTTGACACACGCGCTGGGCGACGAATTACGTAAACATATATCTGTTGTCACCAGCGGCGAGGAGGTGGCGCGCAAGAAGCCTGCTCCGGATATTTACCTTTTGGCGTGCCAGCGACTAGGCCTGCAGCCGGATGAATGCGTGGCGGTGGAGGACTCGGCTATGGGCTTGCAGGCCGCGCGCAGCGCCGGTATTGCGGTGGTAGTTACTGTAAATGCGGATACCCGCAATCAGGATTTTTCAAAGGCCTTGCTGGTGGTTGACCAGTTGGGTGAGCCGGGGGAGCCCTGTACCTTGTTGGCGGTAAGTCCGGGATCGCAGTGTGACGGGCCGGCCCATGTTGATCTGGCGTTCATCAAACAGCTACTGGATGCACAGAAGAAACATCCCTGATTAGCTCTTCTGTAATTCCCGCCCAGGAGCCATTTCAGCGACCCATAACGCCGTCGCACCCGCCACCGCCGCCGGCATAACAACAAGATTGGCCAGTGGAATGGCTGTAAGCAGCGTCACCGCGCTGCCAAAGCCCAGCCCCAGGCCGCGACGGCTTCTGAGTTGCTGTAACTTTTGCCTGAATGGCATGCCTCTATTCGCCATCGGATGGTCCAGGTATTCCATCGCCAGCATGAAGGCACCAAACCCGAACCATAAAAATGGGATAGCGGCACTAACTACGGGTAGTGGTAGCAGCACCAGGCTGAGCAGACCAAGCAGCAAGGCGCGCCACAGGTAAAAAGCGAGTTTGCGCAATTCCGTGAAGACCCCGTCAGCCATTTCAGCCCACAGGCTGTTGTTATTATCCGGCTTGTGTCCGGTTAAATGCTGTTCAACGCGCGCGGACAGCGCGCCGTTGAAAGGGCTCGCGATCAAATTGGCCAGTAATGTGAACAGGTAACAGAAAAGCAGCAATCCGAGCAGGAACCCCAGCCACCACACCAGCGTTTCCAGCCACGCCAGCCAGCCCGGCAGGCCGCCAAGCCAGGCTGCCAGCCAGGCATCCAGCCGGTTGCCAAACAGCCATGTAAGGCCCACGATAACCGCAATGTTGATCAACATTGGTATGATCACAAAGCTGCGCAGCCCCGGCTGGCGGATTAGCGAGAAGCCCTGCCAGAGGAACCCGGGCCCGCTGCTAAAGTCGGAGATAATACTCATTGCTGGTTTTGTTAAGGTTCGGTAAAGGTTGGTTTGGTTAAGTTATGCTGCGAACGTTACAGGACAATAGACAACAGAAAGGAAGAATCATGACACAACATAAATATTCAATATTCGCGATTTGTTTGCTGGCGTTGGGCTTGACGATGTCCGGCTGCACCGAGGGCAATAACGTAGAAGAGGCACAGGCCGAAGTTGCGGCTGCGCAAGCCGAACTGGAAGCCGCCAAGCAAGCACAGGGAAAGCAGTCCGAGGTGGATGCTGCGCAAGCCGAGCTAAAAGCCGCCAAGCAGGAATTACGTGCCGAACGCGCCAAACCTGCGGCGCGGGAACAACCACAGGTCTGCGGCGATTGCGGCACCATCACCTCCATCACCGCGCGTAAAACCCAAGGCAGCAACACCAGCAAGGGTGCCATTGCCGGCGGTGTGATCGGCGCGGTCGCCGGTGTGGTTGCAGGCAACCAGATCGGCTCAGGCAGTGGCAAGGATATCGCCCGGGTCGTGGGCGGCATAGGCGGCGCTGCGGCCGGCCAGCAAATCGGCAAGCGCATTGATACCGATACCTACTATGCGGTTACCGTAAATATGGATGCCGGCGGAAGCCGTTCGATCAATGTGCCTGACGACGCCGGTTTGGCCGTTGGCCAGGATGTGCGGGTTCAGGGCGGCAATATCGTCCTGCAATAGGCACCAAAGTTAGGGCAGAACCACCGGAGCGCAGGGTGTCCAGCCTTGCGCCCGGTGCTCTGCGACTACCGTGGTATAAATTCCCCCGCGTACCAGAAATTCGGCCGACAGTCGCATAAAGCGCGGCTCCGTGGCCGCCACCAGATCACCCAGAATCTGATTGGTTACCGCCTCGTGAAAGGCGCCTTCATCCCGGTAGGACCACACGTAGAGCTTCAGCGACTTCAGCTCGACGCAGTGCAGCTCCGGAACATACTCCAGATGCAGGGTCGCAAAATCGGGTTGCCCGGTCTTGGGGCACAGGCAGGTAAACTCGGGAATACGCATGCGAATCGTGTAGTCACGTTCGGTTTGCGGGTTTTCGAAAGTCTCTAGTTGCCGATCTGGTTTGGTCGCCATGGGTCCTGCACGGTGAATCAAAAAGCGGCGTTAGGGTACACTACGCGGCTTCGTCTCGGAAGAAAGAACACATGCGGCTGACCGCCATTAAACTTGCCGGCTTCAAATCGTTTGTCGACCCGACACTCTTGCGGTTGAACAGCAATCTGACCGGCATCGTCGGGCCCAATGGTTGCGGCAAATCGAATGTAATTGACGCGGTGCGCTGGGTTACCGGCGAATCCAGTGCCAAGCAATTGCGCGGCGAGGCACTCGAGGATGTTATCTTCAATGGCTCCAAGGCGCGCAAGCCTGTCGGCCGGGCCTCCATCGAGCTGCTGTTTGATAACGCCGCCGGTAAGCTCGGTGGCCAATACGCCAGCTTTAACGAGATTTCCATACGCCGGGAGCTCGCGCGCGATGGGGGTTCGCAGTACTACATCAACAACGCCCGCAGCCGCCGGCGGGATGTGGTTGATCTGTTTCTGGGCACCGGTCTAGGCGGCAAGAGCAACTACGCCGTTATCGAACAAGGCGCGGTCAATCGTCTGGTTGAAGCCAAGCCCGAAGACATGCGCAATGTGCTGGAAGAGGCGGCCGGTATATCCAAATACAAGGAGCGCCGCCGGGAAACGGAAAACCGCATCCGCCACACGCGCGAGAATCTGGATCGGCTTAATGACCTGGTTTCGGAAGTCACCCAGCGGCTTGCGCAACTACAGCGCCAGGCTGCCAATGCGGAAAAATACAAACAATACAAAAGCGAGGAGCGCACGCTGCGGGCGCAGCTTTTGGCCCTGCGCTGGCGCGCGCTGGATGTTGAAGCCCAGCGCCAGGAAGCCATTCTGGGTGAGCGTCGGCGTGAGCTGGAAGTAGCGCAAGCAGGTGCGCGCGAAGCCCAGGCCCGGCGAGAGAATCAACGCCAAGAACAACAAACCATGGCGCATAATTGCCAACGCCTGCAAGCCGATTTCTATTCTGCTGAATCCGACGTGGCGCGGGTTGAACAATCGCTTGCGCATGCGCGCGAGCTCCAACAGGTGCGCGAGAAGGAACTGGAAGACCTGAGGCGCAATCAGGCTGAATTAACCGAGCGTATCGCCGCAGAGACCAGTGCAAAGGAGGCGACTCAGCAGCAAATTACCAGCCAGTCGCAGTCGCTCGAGAGTGTCGATAAAGAAGAGGCCGCCGCACGCGAACAGCTCGAACTCGCCCAGCGTGAACTTCAGGTAGGTGAGCAGGACTGGGACGCGCTCAATAACACCGACGGTAATCCACTCCAGCGCGCCGAAACCGAGCGCACCCGGGTGGAACATCTCGAACAGGGTATTGCCGCTCTGGGCCAGCGTCTGGATCGCCAACTGGCCGAACGCCAGCGTCTGGACGGTGAATCGCCATCACAATCACTAACCGACGCCCAGGCGCTGGTCAACCGCCTCGCTTCTGAAATGACCGGCCTGCGTGATGACTACAGCGCCGCTGAAACCGAGGTTGCCCGCCTGCGTGAATCGCGTAGCGAAATCGACGGCGTGCTGAATAAAACCCGGCAAACACTGGCCAGTGCACAAGGCCGGCTCACCTCCCTGGAGGCCCTGCAGCAGGCCGCCCTGCGTGAAGACGACACCGACTTGCAGCACTGGTTGGAAACCCGGCAATGGGATGACGTAACCCGCGTGGCGCATAAGGTTAGAGTCTCCCAGGGCTGGGAAACGGCCGCCGAGGCTGCGCTGGGTGGCTTCATCCGCGCGCTCGCGGTGCCAGAGTTCGAAAGCCGGATAGCGGCATTATCCCAATGGCCAGAACACGCCATGACTTTGCTGGCCGGAGACGCAAAAGGCGATATTGGCCGCGGCGATGCCGGCCCGCCCAACGCGCGTTCGCTGGCCGGCGTACTTGATGGGCCTTTACCGCTGCGGCGCCTGGCACAGCGTATTTATCTGGTCGAGGATGACACCGCCGCTCGCAAAGGCCAGCCGAGCCTGAGCGAGGGACAAATGCTGGTGACCCGCGCTGGCGTTTGTTATGGCCCCGGGTGGGTACGCACGCCGCGAATCAGCAACCCCGAGGAAGGCCTGCTCAAGCGCGAGCAGAATATCGCTGAATTGAAAAAGCAGATCGCCGCGCTGCAGGCCAGCGAGCAGGACAAACAGACGCAGATGGAAGACCTGCGCCGGCGTCTGCAAGGTGCCGAAGAACAACGCAGCACGCAAGCAGCGCGCATGGATGAGCTGCGTCGTCGGCACGGCGAATCCCTGGCCGAGCGCCAGGGGCTGCAGGTGCGTGTTGAGCAAATACAGCGCCGGCGCAAGGAACTCGACGAAGAAATAGACGACTTACGCAAGCAGCAGTCAGAATCCGAAACTAACCTGAAAACAACGCGCGAACGCCTGGACGCGGTTGCCGGCGCGGCGCGCGACCATGTGCAATGCCGCCAGTCCGCGCAAGAGCGTTTACAGAAGCTGCGTGAACAACTAAACACAGCGCGCTCCCAGCGTGAGCTTAGCGCGGAGCGCCGCCAAGCCCTGCAGCTTGATCTGGGGGGCCATCGCAGCGCCTTGCAAGCGACCGAGGAGCGGCTCAAGGAGCTCGCCGAACGCGATACCCGTATAAACGAACGCTTACAGACCCTGTCGCACGAAATCACTGAGTTCAAGGCACCCGACGCAGAAAACCAGAAGACCCGGACAGATACACAGGCGCGCCGGGATGAAGTCCGACGCGCGTTAGAACAGGCCCGCGCACAACTGGCAGAAATCGAAGGCCGTGCCGAGGAACAGGCCCGTAACGCCCAGGCGGCCGAACAGTCGGTGGAGGGTGCGCGCGAACACTTGCAACAGGCCCAGGTCGCTTTCGAGACTGCCGCTGTTCGCCGACAAACCCTGGAAGAGCAACTGGCCGAGGTCGGACATACCCCCCAGGCGCTGTGTGAACAGCTTGATGAAAGCGCCCAGGCCCCGGAATGGGAGCATAAAATTGAGTCTGTGGAACGCCGCATAAGCCGTCTGGGCGCGATTAACCTGGCCGCGATTGAAGAATTCGAGCATGAAAAGGAGCGTGAAGTTTATTTGCAGGGGCAGCACACGGATTTGACCGAAGCGTTGAATACCCTGGAACAGGCAATCGCCAAGATTGACCGCGAAACCCGAACGCGCTTTCGCGAAACCTTTGAGAAGGTTAACCTGCGCTTTGCCGAGATGTTTCCGGTATTGTTTGGTGGGGGTGAGGCGCGCCTCGAACTCACCGAAGACGACCTGCTGGAAACCGGCGTGCGTGTCATGGCGCGCCCCCCGGGTAAGCGCAATGCCTCGATTCAAATGTTATCCGGCGGAGAAAAGGCACTCACTGCGGTGGCCCTGTTATTTGCGCTGTTCGAGCTAAATCCGGCACCATTTTGTATGCTTGATGAAATTGACGCCCCCCTGGATGATGCCAACGTCGCACGTTTTTGCGATCTGGTCAGGAAAATGTCGGAACATGTTCAATTTATTGTGATCACACATAACAAGCTCACGATGGAATTAGTCCAGCAGTTACACGGTGTAACCATGGCGGAACCGGGTGTTTCGCGCCTGGTCAGTGTAGATATCGATCAAGCTTTGGCGATGGCGAGTTAAGACATGACTGGAACACAGTGGTTATTACTGGCATTGGTAGTCGCGGCCGTGGTGGGCGCGTACCTTTATATCCGCCGTCAGGCCAGCGAAGACCCCTGGCACGACATGGAAGCGGGCGGCAATTCGTCTGAGAACGATCTGAACCGCGACATGTCTTTAGGCGGTGATTCATACATCGTCGGCGTGCGCACTATTGGTGGCTCAAACGAAGCGCCACGGGCGCCCGAACGCACTCCAGATACAGCGCCTGAGCCGACACAGCCGCAAGCGGATAAAGGCAAAAAACCACCGCCCTGGGCCGCCTTTAATCCCAAGTCCAAAGCCCCGAAAAAAGCTGATGACGAGGTAGAAAACCTGCGGCCAAAACGCGCGCCGGCCGGCGAAGAAAAGTTATTCATCGTGCACGTGGCCAGCCGGGACCAGAGCTTTTTTGATGGCCCCGACGTTCACGCGGCGCTACAGGCGCAGAAACTCAAATTCGGTATGCACGATATTTATCACCGCATCACCGAAGTCAATGGCGTACCCGACTCGGTCTACGCTATTGCGAATATGCTCAAACCCGGCTTTCTTGATCCGGTTGAACAGGACCAATTGAGTACGCCCGGCCTGACCATTTTCCTGCAACTGCCCGGGCCCATAGACGGGGTTAAAGCCACCCGCGATATGCTGGAAACCGCCGGCGCGCTGGCCGAGCGCCTTGGCGGCGAAGTTCTTGACGATAAACGCAGCCTGCTCAAGGCGCAAACCGCGCAGTTCATGCTGGATGAGGCAGCCGAGCTCGATCGCAAGCAAAGGCTGCAAGCGCAGCACTAACGTGTCGCCGAAAACCCGCGTCGAACAGCTGCGTGAGCAAATACGCGAGCATAACCATCGTTACTATGTGCTGGACGATCCCGAAATAGCGGACGCCGAGTACGACCAGCTACTGCGCGAATTACAGGAGCTTGAGGCCAAGCATCCCGAGCTTGTATCACAAGATTCTCCGACCATGCGCGTCGGTGCCGAGCCCGCAAAACAGTTCGCCAGCGTGGCGCACGCCATGCCGATGCTTTCGCTCAACAACTGTTTTAGTGAGAGTGAACTGGCCGAATTTGACCAGCGCGCGCAAAAAGGCCTTGAAACCGAAACCCTCACTTATACTGCCGAGCCCAAACTTGATGGCGCGGCACTGAATCTGAGTTATCGAAACGGCCAGCTCGAACGGGGCGCTACGCGTGGCGATGGCAGCCACGGGGAAGATATTACCGGCAACGCACGCACGATCCGCAACTTGCCGTTGCGCTTGCGGGGTGCGGGTTATCCTGCGTTCATGGAAGTCCGCGGCGAAGTCGTCATGCCGCGTTCGCAGTTCAGCGAATTGAATAAACGGTTGGCAAGCAAAGGCGAAAAGAATTACGTGAATCCGCGCAATGCTGCCGCCGGAAGCCTGCGCCAGCTGGACCCGAAAATTACCGCCGACCGGCCACTGTATCTCTATGCTTATGGCGTAGGCGCGCATGCAGACGGTGATTTACCGGATTCACATTTCGAATTACTGCAAACCTTGCGTGACTGGGGGTTGCCGGTAAGCGATCTGGTTGAGCGGGTGCAGGGCGCAAGCGGTTGTCAGCACTACTACGAAAAAATGTCCGCCCGCAGGGACGAACTCGATTTCGAAATAGACGGCTGCGTGTACAAAATCGACAGCCAGGCCCAGCGCGATGAACTGGGTTTTGTTGCGCGCGCGCCGCGCTGGGCCATCGCGCATAAATTTCCGGCCGAAGAAGCCACCACCAAAATTGAACAAGTGGAGTTCCAGGTCGGGCGCACCGGTGCATTAACGCCGGTGGCGCGCCTTAAACCCGTGTTTGTAGGCGGCGTTACTGTTTCAAACGCCACCCTGCACAACATGGATGAAATCCAGCGCAAGGATGTGCGCGTAGGGGATACCGTCATCGTGCGTCGCGCCGGAGACGTTATTCCCGAGGTAGCGCGAGTAGTTGTGGGCAAACGGCCCGAACGCACCGAGCCGGTCACGCTCCCGAGCCACTGCCCGGTTTGTGGCTCAGACGTAGAACGAGTTCAAGGCGAAGCAGTCGCCCGCTGCACTGGCGGTCTGATTTGCGCGGCGCAACGCAAGGAAGCGTTAAAACACTTTGTTTCCCGGCGCGCGATGGATATAGAAGGCCTGGGCAGCAAACTGATCGAACAATTTGTAGCCGAAGAGTTGTTGCACACACCGGTGGATATTTATGCACTGCACGAACATCGCGAACAGTTGATCGAACGCGAAGGTTTTGGCGAACAATCGATCGGCAATCTTTTAAGCAGTATAGAAAACAGCAAGCAGACCACGCTGGGCCGTTTTCTTTTTGCCTTGGGAATTCGTGAAATCGGCGAAACCATGGCGAATGATCTGGCCAGCCATTTCTCCAGTCTGGAAGCCATTCAAGAAGTCGCGGTGAACTACGCGGAACAGATTGCCGAACTGCTAAAGCAAGAGAAAACAGCAGAGGAAATAGACAAGGCGCTGAAAGAAGACGTGTTGCGCCAAACCCCGAACATCGGGCCGCGGGTGGCGCGCAATATCGCATCATTCTTTGACGATGCCGGCAACCGAGAAGTGATACAGAAATTGCTGGCAGCGGACGTAGAATGGCCGCAGGAGTCGAGCAAAAAATCTGCAGCGCAGCACCTGAGCGGCAAAACATTCGTGCTTACCGGTAGTCTCCCGGACTGGACCCGAGACGAGGCTAAAGCGCGTATTGAAGCCGCCGGCGGGCGTGTTACCTCCAGCGTATCGAGCAAAACCGATTATGTGGTTGCCGGCGAGGCACCCGGATCGAAACTCGCCAAGGCCGAACGGCTGGGGGTAACGGTACTAGACCAGAACGGACTCGCGGCGCTCTTGGCCGACGACTAGCCACGCAGCGAGGATTATTCGCCGGTTGCGAGCGCGCGTATGGAGAGCGCGTGAATATCGGTTTGCATCAGGCTGCCCAGACTTTCGTATACCAGCCGGTGCCGGTCGAGCATGGACAAGCCCTGGAAGTGGTCAGAGCGCAGGGTAACGGCGAAATGTCCCAGCCCGGTTTTGGCGCCAGCGTGGCCAACGTGTTTGTGGCCCTCGTCGAGCACGGTGACCTCTTCGGTAGCAAACGCTGTGCTTAGTTTTTCACGGATGAGTTCAACCCGCTGCGCGGTCATGGCAAGACCTTTTTGAACGGTTTGACAATGGTTTCTTCATACACGCCGGCTTCGATATACGGGTCCGCGTCGGCCCAGGCTTGCGCTGCGTCGTAGTTGTCGAACTCGGCAACCACCAGGCTGCCGTGAAACCCGGCTTCGCCCGGGTTCTCAGAATCCACTGCCGGATAGGGCCCGGCAAGTTCCAGGCGGCCTGCGTCCTGCAGCGCCTGCAAGCGTGCCAGATGTGCGGCGCGTGCCGGTATGCGCCGGGGCAGGCTGTTGGGCACGTCGAAACTGATTATGGCGTAGAGCATGGGTTAAGACTCCTTGCTTTCATTCGGCATATGTTGGGCGAGATATAGCCCCTGCAGCAGCGCAAATACCAGCGTCAGGCCCAGCGTTCCAAACAGTTTAAAGTTAACCCAGAAAGCTTCACTGAATTCGAATGCGATGTACAGATTCAGCAGCCCGCAGAATACAAAAAAGCCTGCCCACATGAAGGTCAGTTTTCGCCAGATGGGAGCTTCGAGCTCAAGCTGGCTACCAAGCAAACGCTGCATCATCGGTTTTTCGCCTATAAAGGCGCTGCCAACAAGGACCAAGGCAAAAATCGCGTACAAGACGGTGGGCTTGAGTTTGAAAAACAGCGGGTCGTGCAGCGCCAGCGTCAGGCCGCCAAACACCAGCGCCAACGCCGCCACCATCAGGTGTACCTTGTGCCACTGGCCGGATACCAGGCGGTAGCCCAGGGCCAGAACCGTGGCCGCCACCATGAACACCGCGGTCGCGGTGTAGATGTCGGTGGTGATGTAGGCGCCGAAAAAAATCAGGACGGGGAAATATTCAATTAACATTTTCATGACTGGGCATTGTACCCTTTCACATCACAATGTCCGAATATTCAAGAACCTCTGCTCTACTCATGCACGGATCGCGTTTGCTACCCAAAAGGCCGCGAAGCAAGGCGCTCGGCGCTGTGCCGTGGTACGCGCCACGGTCAAGCCGGGCAACGCCGCAGCGCGGCCTTTTGGGCCAAACCTCTAAGAGGCTGGGCCTTTGCGCGTGTCTGGCCGGCGTCATTCGTCGTTTATTTGTATCAAACAAACTTCCCTCCTCATTCCTTGCCAGTCACGCGCAAAGACTCCAGCGCGACCGCGTATGAGTAGCGCAGAGGTTCTCAAGATTCATCCCGAGAATCCACAGCCGCGCCTGGTCAAACAGGTGGTTGAGCAACTGCGCGCGGGCAAGGTTATTGCCTATCCGACGGATTCGTCCTATGCGCTGGGCTGTGCGTTGGGCGAAAAACCGGCGATAGATCGCATCCGCTGGATACGCGGTTTCGGGCGCGAACACTACTTCACCTTGCTGTGCCGCGACCTGTCCGAGATTGCGACTTACGCAAAGGTTGATAACACCAGTTTCAGACTGCTCAAAACCCTCACGCCTGGCCCCTATACCTTCGTGTTGCCCGCCACGCGCGAGGTGCCGCGCTGGCTCTGGCACCCCAAGCGCAAGACCATAGGTATTCGCGTGCCCGACCACCACACCGCGCATGCGATTGCGCAGGCACTGGACGCGCCAATCATGTCGGTAACGCTGCTGCTGCCCGGTGATGATATTCCCATGTCTGATCCGCAGCAGGTATTGGAACGCATTGGTAACGACGTGGATTTGATTGTCGACAGTGGTGCCTGCGAAATCGAGCCAACTACGGTATTGGATATGACGCAGGATGTGCCCAAAGTTCTGCGCCAAGGGCGTGGTTCGGTGGATCAGCTCGGTCTGTAGCCGAGAATCTCGCGCGCATCGTCCGTATAATGCGCTCCAACTCAATTCCATGAAAAACAATTACCCATGCCTGCAACACAAAAACCCATCGTGCTCAGTGGTATTCAGCCCTCCGGTAACCTGACCCTGGGCAACTACATCGGCGCACTGAAAAACTGGGTGGCGATGCAGGATGACTACGATTGCCTGTACACGCTGGTAGACCTGCACGCGATTACCGTGCGCCAGGATCCGAAAATCCTGCGCGAGCGTTGCTACGAATTCCTGTGTTTGTATCTGGCTTGCGGACTGGATCCCGGGCGCGCCACCTTGTTTGTGCAGTCGCATGTGCCGGAGCATTGCCAGCTAGCCTGGATACTGAATTGCCATACCGCGATGGGTGAGCTCAACCGCATGACCCAGTACAAGGACAAATCGCAAATGCATAGCGATAACATCAATGCCGGTCTGTTTGATTACCCGGTGCTGATGGCGGCGGATATCCTGCTGTATCAGGCCGATGCGGTACCCGTGGGCAATGACCAGAAGCAGCACCTGGAATTGGCGCGCAATCTGGCCGAGCGTTTCAATAACCGCTACGACGCGCAGGTGTTCAAAGTGCCGGAGCCGTTCATTCCCGAGGTCGGCGCCCGCATCATGAGCTTGCAGGATCCGGGCGCGAAAATGTCCAAGTCCGACGAGGTAGATGCCAATGTGATTGGTTTGCTGGATGAGCCCAAGCGTGTGGTCAAGAAAATAAAGCGCGCGGTAACCGATTCCGACGGCGAAATTCGTTTCGATGAAGCCGCCAAACCGGGCGTTTCCAATCTGCTGTCCATGTTATCCGCGGTAACCGGCGAAACGATCGCGAGCCTGGAAACAAGCTATGCCGGTCAGGGTTACGGTAAGCTCAAAGGTGATCTGGCCGACGTGGTTGTGGCCTTTCTGGAGCCACTGCAAACACGTTATCAGCAATACTTTGAAGATCGCGAGGGCCTGGATGCCATTCTTGCCAAAGGTGCGGAAGCTGCCCGCGAACGCGCCCGGCCTACCTTGCAAAAAGCCTTCGAAGTGACCGGTTTTCTGCCCAGCGCGAATCTGGCTTAAACTGGCGCAATGCAAACGCCAGAACCGCTCACAACAGACGCCGCACTGATACGCGGCGAGCCGCTGGATAAATTCCCGGAGGATCTCTATATTCCGCCAGACGCACTGCGCGTCATCCTGGAGACGTTTGAGGGGCCGCTGGATCTGCTGCTATACCTGATCCGCCGCCAGAATCTGGACATTCTCGATATCCCCGTCCTACTCATTACCCAACAGTACATGAGCTATATCGATGCCATGCAGGATCTGGAAATCGAGCTGGCCGGGGAATACCTGCTGATGGCGGCCATGCTGGCGGAGATAAAGTCGCGCATGCTATTGCCGCGCCCGCCGGTGGAAGAAGAAGAGGGCGCCGACCCGCGCGCGGAGCTGGTGCGCCGCCTGCAGGAATACGAGCGTTACAAAGAAGTATCTGAAAATATCGACGCGATGCCGCGCGTCGGGCGCGAACTGTTTCCCGTACAACTGCCACCACAACGCATTGATGTAGACAAACCGCTACCGCAGCTGCAAATCGACGAACTGCTGCTGGCCTTTCGTGAGGTCATGCTGCGCGCGGAACTGTTTACCAGCCACCATATTCAGCGTGAGCCGCTGTCGGTGCGCGAACGCATGAGCGGTATTCTGGAGCGTTTGCAAAATGGCGAACGCATCGCTTTCGCCAGTTTGTTTTTGCCCGCCGAAGGCCGCCTCGGTGTCGTCGTCAGTTTCATAGCGATACTTGAGCTTACGCGCGAGGAACTGATCCAGATAGACCAGTCCGAGCCCTACGCAGCCATCCATTTATGCATACCCGGTGCGGGCAATAAACCCACCCTACAATACGACAAAATCAGCGGAGACTCGGCGTGAGCGAAGCCCGAAGTAGTGAAATCGTAGACGAATCTATAATGCATTGCATCGAGGCGCTGCTGATGGCCGCCGATGGCGCGTTATCGATAGAGCGCCTGGAAAGTCTGCTTGCAAATAGCGGTGAACCTGACCGCAAGGCCATTCGCGTGGCCCTGAAAGCGCTGGAAGCGCATTACGCGGAACGTGCGGCCGTGCTGGTGGAAGTGGCCGGGGGCTGGCGCTTTCAGGTGCGCGAAGACTATGCCGAGCTGGTGGGCAAGCTCTGGGAAGAGCGGCCGCCGCGGCTATCGCGCGCGTTAATGGAAACGCTGGCGCTTATTTGTTATCGCCAGCCGCTTTCACGCGGGGAAATCGAGGAAGTGCGCGGTGTGTCGGTGTCTTCGTCCATTATAAAAACCCTGCTCGAGCGCGAATGGATTCGGGTTGTGGGCTATCGGGAAGTCCCGGGCCGGCCGGCCTTGTTCGGCACCACGCGGCAATTCCTTGACGATTTCAATGTGAAGTCCCTGGAACAATTGCCCACCCTGCCGGAAATTCGCGATCTTGACCGGCTGGACGAAGCCGTTCGCCGGCTAAGAGGCGAAACTGACACCCAAGACGAAAGCGAAGAGAACGCCGAGCAAACCGTTGAATCTGCCGGCAGCGAAACAGGTGAGGCGCCCGAGTCACCTGAGCCGCCTCAGTCGGACGCATTGCACTAATGCCCGCCGAGCGTTTACAAAAGCTGCTCGCGCACGCGGGTTTGGGCTCGCGCCGTGAAATCGAGGGCTGGATTGCCGAGGGGCGGGTAAAGCTCAACAACAAAACCGCCAAACTCGGGGATACTGCAACAACTCGCGACAAGGTGGCGGTAGACGACAAAACCATCAATCTGGCCGATTCCCAGGCTGCGCCATGCCGTGTTCTGGCATTCAAAAAGCATACAGATCAGGTGGTCACCCGGCGTGATCCGGAGGGGCGGCCGACCGTTTTCGCCAAACTGCCGCGTCTTAAAACCGGCCGCTGGCTGGCGGTAGGGCGGCTGGATATCAATACTTCAGGCCTGTTGCTGCTCACAACCGACGGCGAACTTAAACGCCGTCTGGAACACCCCAGCTACGAAATAGAGCGTGAATACGCAGTGCGCGTGCACGGCCTCGTAACCGACGCCATGTTGAAAACTCTGACCACCGGGGTAGAACTAGAAGATAGTGAGGCACGATTTGATGGCATCCGCCGGGTCGACCGCGGCCGCGTAGATAACAGCAGCAACCACTGGTTCCATGTCTTGCTGCACGAAGGCCGCAATCGTCTGGTGCGCCGGCTTTGGGCTAGTCAGGGGGTTGAAGTCAGCCGCCTGATCCGGGTGGGGTTCGGGCCGGTCGCATTACCCACGGGCATCAAGGCCGGGGGCTATTACGAACTGGTACCCGATGAGGTCAAAGTATTGTCGCAGATTGTCGATCTTTAGACATAGTGGTTCCAACGGTGACGCAGGTATCGCATAAAAATGCGTCCGTTACGAATGCACTTAGACATTATGAACACAGAGGCACACAGAGGTTTTTTGTTTTGAAATCACGGCTGTCCCACAAAATTTTGCGCGCTGGAGATCAAACGCTTACCGCATGGGCAGTTCGTAAGAGCACGGCCGATGGAGATATGAAGTTCGGTTATTCCTTGCGTCATTCCGGAAAGTTCGAAGCCCGAGCTTAGCGAGCCGAACGTCCGGAATCCAGGTTCTATAAGGTCTCACTGGATTCCGGGTCTTCGCCCGGAATGACCGGTACGAGTTTATGGGACAGCAGTGTTTTGAAATATTTCCTCTGTGCGCCTCTGCGCGCCTCTGTGTTTTAAAAAAGAGCAGTTGAAGAATGTGTAGCAAGACATTGCCACGACATGTTTCATATCAGCGTCGCTTTAGAAATTATTCGCCTCAATGCGTTGCCCGCTAACCCCACGGCTGGCCGGGCCTAATAGATACAACACCGACGCTACTGCAGTTTCCGCGGGGCGCGCCTTGGGGTCATCCGACGGAAAGGCTTTGCCGCGCAAAGGCGTGCTCAACGGGCCCGGATCGACGCAATTAAAGCGTAGATTCTCGACATGACGATTTTCGGCGGCGAATAGGGAGCACAGGGTTTCCACACCGCATTTGCCCGCGGCATAGGCGCCCCAGTAAGCCTTGGCGTCTTGCGCGATGCTGTCGGCTGCAAAAACTACCGATGCGTCCGGCGCGGCGCGCAGCAAGCCCAGGCACGCCTGAGTAATGGCAAATGGCGCGGTTAGATTGACATGGATGCTGCGCTGCCAGTCGGCGACTTCGTAATCCTGCAGGGGTTTGAGCCCGTCAAAATGCGCCGCCAGCTGAACAATGCCATCAAGGCGGCCACAATCGTTTTGAATGCCTTCCACCAGGCGCTGGTAATCGTCCGCGCTGGCTTTGGTAAAATCCAGTGGGAACAGGGCAGGCTGTTTGCCACCGTCGGCAACTATCGTGTCGTAAACCTGTTCCAGTGGTTTGAGACGCCGGCCCACCAGAATCAGTTCAGCGCCGGCTTTTGCCGCAGCCTGCGCAACCACGGAACCCAGGCCGCCGCCAGCTCCGGTGATCAGAATTACGCGGCCATCCAAGTCAGCTGTAGTCATTTATGCGTTGGCCTGTTTGCAGAGCTCGGTAACAGCGTCGGTTAATTCAGTGATGTCATTTATTACCGCATCGGCCTTCCATATAGCGATATCTTCGCCAGGGGCGATATAGCCGTAAGCCGCGGCAATGGTGAGCATGCTCGCAGCACGACCCGCTTCAATATCGCGGTCGGAATCACCCACATAAATGCAAGTGGATGGGTCGATACCCATACGTTCACAAGCCAGAAACAACGGCGCAGGGTGGGGTTTGGCATGCGCGGCTGAATCGCCGCCGACGACGCAGGCGGGTGCCGGATCAAAAGCCATGGCCTGCATCAACGGCACTGCTAGCGATTCGTATTTGTTGGTGACTACGCCCCATTGGAAACCCGCGTCGACCAGGTCTGCCATGGCTTCGCGTGTGCCGGGGAAGGGCTGGCTAAGCTCGGTCATTTTTTCGCGATATAGATCGATAAAATGCAGGCGCAGCTCCTCGTAGCGCGCGTCATCCGGAGTCACTGAAAGCCCGGTGCCGAGCATGCCGCGCGCGCCCCAGGAGGCTAAATGGCGCAGTTCTGCGGCAGGCATCTCCGCTAATCCAGCGTCGGTGCGCATGCTGTTTACGGTAGCTGCCAAGTCCGGCGCAGTATCGAGCAACGTGCCATCCAGATCGAGCAGGACGGCCGCAACAGGCGGTCTTTGTTTCATATTTCAGTGTGTTTGGCGCGTTATTTTACGGCATGCAGGAAGTAGTTCACGTCCGGACTGCCACCGATTCTGGCCGTGTGCAGGAGCGGATTGTAATGCATGCCCACTATCTCCTGCACATCCAGTTTTGCAGCCCGCGCCCATTGCGATAGCTCAGAGGGTTTGATGAGCTTTGCGTACTCATGGGTGCCTTGTGGTACTAATCCCAGGAGATATTCCGCCCCGGCAATGGCCAATAACCAGGACTTGGGGTTGCGGTTGATGGTTGAAAAGAACAGCTGGCCACCGGGTTTGGCCAGGTGGGCGCAATCGTCGACAATTACGCTGGGCTCAGGCACATGTTCGAGCATTTCCATACAGGTCACGATATCGAAATGCGTGATATTCTGCGCAGCGTAATCGCGGCTGCTTATGCACTCATACTGCACTTGAGCGCCGGTTTGTTCTGCGTGAACGCGCGCGGCGTCCAACAGCTCGGGCGCCAAATCGATGCCGGTAACCTCCGCGCCGGCCAGCGCCATGGCTTCAGAGAGTATCCCCGCGCCGCAGCCAACATCCAGTACTTTTTTGCCTGCAAGTGGGGCACGCTGCTCAATGAAGTCCAGTCGAGCGGGGTTGATATCATGTAAGGTGCGCATTTCGCCTTCCCGGTCCCACCACTGGGCTGCTAGGGCGGCGAATTTGCTGAGTTCTTCCTGTTGGGAACTGACGGACATATTCAATCTCGTATACTTGCCAAATGGCATGGACGCGTGAATCTTGCGAATTACACTACAGGACGTCAGGCAGGCGAGCCCGGTGTCGTCGGCGTGTTGTCCTGGGTGCCTCCTATGATGACACTTTCCGACGTAGATTCGTATCAACGCAGTAGCCATTAACATGCAAACCACGGGTCAAAACACGCAGGTAGTGGGTCGTTACGCGCCCTCGCCTAGCGGGGCTCTACATTTTGGGTCGCTGGTTGCTGCTTTGGCCAGTTTTCTGCAGGCGCGTAGCGCGAACGGCGCCTGGGTTTTACGCATTGAAGATATTGATCCTCCCCGAGAGGTGCCTGGCGCCGCGGATGCCATCCTGCATGCGCTGGAGGTATATGGGTTGCACTGGGACGGAGCTGTGCTTTACCAGAGCAGCCGTCTGGATGCCTATGCCGACGCCATAGCTGCGCTCAAGGCGGAAAACCGGGCATTCGACTGCGCCTGTACGCGTAAGCAGGCCCGCAAAGGCCCTGCGGGTCTGGAAGGCTCGATTTATCCGGGTACCTGCCGGCATGGCTTGCCCGCCGGGCGTGCCGCCCGGTCTGTGCGCGTGGCTGTGGATGCGCGGGACTGCGGATTTTTAGATGCAATACAGGGGGATGTATCGCAGAACCTGAAACACGAAGTAGGTGACTTTATCCTGCGGCGCGCCGACGGGTACTTTGCGTATCAGCTGGCGGTAGTTGTAGACGACGCCCACCAGGGCATTACAGAGGTCGTTCGTGGCGCCGATTTGCTAACTTCGACACCCAGGCAGATTTATTTGCAGCAATGCCTGGGCCTGGTTACGCCGCAGTATTGCCATATCCCCATCGTGCTGGACGCGCGCGGCGAAAAACTCAGCAAACACAGCCATGCCAAGGCACTGGACCTGCGCCGGCCGGGTTATGGGCTGTTTGCGGCGCTGGCGTTTCTTGGCCAGAGTTCCCCGCCAGATTTGTCTGGCGCCGCACCGGAAGAATTGCTTGCCTGGGCTGTTGCGAACTGGACCATAGCCAATGTGCCCAAAGATGGCAGGACTGAAAAACCTTCCAGTTGAAGCGCCTGCAGGATTATTGCCAGTGAGTCTTGTCAAAGCGGCGCTCATACGTCAATAACAGCCAAGCAAAGAAAAGCCCGGCCCCACATGGGGCCGGGCTAATAGCCATCGTCTAGTCAGTTTGGCTTATTTGTCTACGTGCAGTTCCACGCGACGGTTTTGCGCACGGCCAGCCGGATTGCCTGATCCGTTTGGCTTGGTGTTCGGCGCAACCGGACGCGTTTCGCCAAAGCCCTGGGTGGTCATGCGGCTCGCTGCGATGCCATGGCTGCTCAAGTAAGCTTTCACGGAATCAGCCCGACGCTGTGACAGGTCCAGGTTATACGAGCTGCTACCGATGCTGTCGGTATGGCCCTCGACCCGAACGTTAAGATTTGGGCTGCCCTGGAGTGCGTTGACAACGTTATCCAGTCGATTGCCGGCCTGCGCTGTGAGCCTGGCGGAATCGAACTCGAAGGTAACGCCTTTGAGTACTACCGGTGCAACTCTCTCAACCGGGCAACCATTGGCACCTACCTGGGTGCCGGGCGGGGTGCCGGGGCATTGGTCACGGTTGTCGGGCACGCCGTCGCCGTCACTGTCAGCAGGTTGAACCGGTGCCGGTGCCGGAGCAGGTTCTGGTGCCGGCGGTGGTGGTGCCGCAGCACGGGGCTTGGGCCCTAACGGAATTTGCAAGCCCAAGGAGATAACGTTATCGCGGAACTTGAATTCGCCACCGCCGGGTGCATCAACATCGGTGGTACGGTAACGATACTCGCCGCGCACCGATAGACCCGAGTCAAACAGCGGCGCCAAAAAGCCGATACCCAGATCGACAAAATCCGAGTCTTGGTCGTTTAGTCCAAGCGCAACGGCATCGAAATCGTGCTCGCCTGCACCGATACCCACAATGCCGAAAATTGGGAAGATATCGCGTGCTGGGAACAGTAATGCGCTTATTCCGTAGCCGGTGGTGTCAATATTGGGGTCGGGTCCGACCAGGCTCGAGCGGGTATCTACATCGTTGAAATGGAAAGCATAAATTTCCAATGCCAAGTGCTTGGTAAGTGTTTTGCCCACACTTAATTGGATGCCTTCTTTGTCTTCAGGGTCGAAGTTGTCCTCATCAAAAAAACCATAGCTGGCTAGGGGGGCCACGTAAAACCGATCATCAAGAGGCTCGTCCGCCGATGCCATGCCCGATATACCAAGGCCGGCTACAATAGCTAGACCTATGAATTGTCTGCGAAACATTTTGTTTCTCCCATAAATAGTAGAAAAGTCCTATCTAAACTTTTTAGGCTATGTCACCAAAGAATAGTGATTTTCTATAAGTTACATATAGTTCGGTGACATAGCCACTTTTTAAGTTTAAGTACGTCCACATTATCCTCAGCTTTACTATACGCTTAGGGTGAGTTGTAAGCAATACTAAACTTACAACTCAAGTTTCGGAGTTAAAATTGGCAAATATTCGTCAATAAATCCTCATCAGTCATGCTCCAGTTGTAATGTAAAAACATCGAGCTGCAGGCTTTGACCAAAGAATTCTTGCACACGTTGGTCGAGGAGCTGCAGGACCGTCCCAGCGCCGCACCCCAGTGGCTTCTGAAGTTCGTGCAGCGAGCCGGAGATGATCGCACGAAATATCTGCCACAAACGTCCGGCAAAGCTTAGCGTATCCAGCTGATCCTGAATGCCGGCTCGCGCGTCGCCAGCACGAGCTTCTTGCCCCGCAAGTTTCGC
>JBDNIO010000199.1:0-10585 GCA_041688215.1 Salinisphaeraceae bacterium
ATGCAATCAGTGATAATGAAGCCGCTAAACGTCTACAAAACGCCAGACACTCACTCTTTGAATCTATCTTCGAACGGATGAAAGCCAGCTGACTCTTTTCGCTAACCTTCAGACTCATTTTGGGATTGGAATATGCTCTCCCGCACCGTGGTGGGGGAACGAAGAGACGTGGTAGTCCACTTTTTATATCCATCCCCGCTCAGCGAATGAGCTGGTTTGCGCGTGACCGATGACTAAATGATCCAACACGCGGATGTCGACCACTGCCAGCGCGTCGACCAGCCTGCGGGTAATATCGCGGTCCGAGCGCGAGGGCTCGGCCACGCCCGAGGGGTGGTTGTGGGCGAATATGACGGCAGCCGCGTTATGCGCCAGGGCGGCTTTGACGACTTCCCGCGGATACACCGAGGCGCCGTCCAGCGTGCCACGAAATAATTCCTCATAGGCTAGCACGCAGTTTCTTGAATCCAGAAAAATGGCAGCGAAAACTTCATGTGGTTGACGCGCCAGGCGTGCCTCTAAATAGCTTCGGGTTGCGGCCGGGTCACTGAGCACGTCGCGTTCGATCATGGCTTCGGCCAGATGACGCCGCGCCATTTCCAGCACCGCCTGCAATTGCACAAACTTGGCGACGCCTAGCCCGCGGGTTGCGCAGAATTCAGTCTGGTTGGCTTCAAACAGAGCGTGCAGGCTGCCGTGCTGTACCATCATGGCGCGGGCCAGATCCACCGCGCTCATGCCTGTAACGCCAGTACGCAGGAATATTGCCAGCAACTCGGCATCGGATAACGCAGCCGGGCCGCGCTCCAGCAGTTTCTCGCGTGGCCGTTCGGACGCCGGCCAGTCATTTATAGCCATTGTTATTATCTTGTCGCTGGTCTGTCGGCCCAGCATGGCACGACACTGGCCGCAGGTACATTTACAATGGCGGCCATGAACAAGCCCTCGCCATCTTCGCAACCGCTGTCCGGCCGGCATATTCTGCTGGGTGTTACCGGCGGTATTGCTGCGTATAAATGCGCGGAACTGGTCCGCCGGCTGGTAGAGACGGGCGCCGAGGTGCAGGTGGTGATGACGACGGGTGCGCAGAAATTCATCACCCCCCTAACGTTACAAGCCGTATCCGGGCGGCCCGTGCGCAGCAGTTTGTGGGATCAATCCGCAGAACTCGGCATGGGCCATATCGAATTGGCGCGTTGGGCTGAACTGGTACTGATCGCGCCGGCCACTGCCGATACCCTGGCGCGTCTGGTGCATGGCCGCGCCGACGATTTGCTGAACACGCTTTGTCTGGCTACTGAAGCGCCGTTAATGTTGGCGCCAGCGATGAATCACGTCATGTGGACGCAGCCTGCGACTCAGACCAATTGCCAGACTTTGTCCCAGCGCGGCGCGAAAATTATCGGCCCCGCGGAGGGTGAACTGGCGGAACGGGAAACCGGTGCCGGACGCATGCTGGAACCGGCCGAAATTCGCGACCACGTCATCTCCCACTTTGGCGGTGGTTTGCTCGGCGGGCAACGCGTGGTAATTACCGCCGGGCCAACCCGCGAATCGCTGGATCCGGTGCGGTTTTTAAGCAATCGCTCAACCGGTCGGATGGGCTATGCCGTTGCGGCGGCCTGCGCCGCGGCGGGGGCGGATGTGGTCTTAATCAGTGGCCCGACCGGTTTGACAACACCGCCGGCAACCACGCGCGTGGATGTAGAAACGGCGGCGCAAATGCTGGATGTGGTGAATAAATATATTGCCGATGCGGATATTTTTATAGCCACCGCGGCGGTTGCAGACTATCGCCCGCAAGCCATCGCGGAACAGAAAATAAAGAAATCGGATGGAGATTTGTCTTTAACGTTATCCCGCACCACCGACATTTTGGCCCACGTTGCCCAGTCTCGCCCAGACCTTTTCACGGTCGGCTTTGCCGCTGAAACCCAGGACATGCAGGCCCGCGCACGCGGAAAGCTGGGCCACAAGAAATTGAACATGGTGGCCGGTAATGAAGTGGGTGAGAAACTGGCTTTTGGTCAGTCCGATAACAGCTTGTATGTGTGCTGGCCCGGTGGCGAAACGCATTTGCAAAAGGCCAAAAAACCTGAACTCGCGCGGCAACTGGTTGCGCTGATCGCCCAACAATATAAGGAGCAAGCTAAAACGCATGCACAAGCTGCAAGTCAAAATTCTCGATAAACGGCTGGGCAAACAGTTCCCCATGCCGGATTACGCCACGCCCGGGTCCGCCGGCGTTGATCTGCGCGCCTGTCTGGATGCGCCGGTAGAACTGGCCCCCGGTGCCACTGAATTATTATCCACCGGTATGGCCATTCATATAGGCGATGCCAACCTCGCAGCGGTGATTTTGCCGCGCTCAGGTCTGGGGCATAAACACGGCATTGTGCTGGGCAATCTGGTGGGTCTGATTGATTCGGATTATCAGGGCCAGTTGATGGTGTCCTGCTGGAACCGTGGCCAGACGTGCTTCACCATCGAGCCGGGCGAGCGTATTGCACAAATGGTGCTGGTTCCGGTAATTCAGGCCGCATTCGAGGTAGTCGAGGAATTTGATGCCAGCGAACGCGGCGCCGGCGGGTTCGGCTCTTCAGGTCGTCAATAAACAGGTTACAGACTGATGTCATTAAGCACAGATCAGGCTATGCAAACCGCTCGCGTGCTGGGGGAGTCGCTACCCTACATCCAGCGTTTTGCCGGGAAAATCGTGGTCATCAAATACGGCGGCGCGGCGATGACCGACGCCACCTTGAAGTCCGGCTTTGCGCGCGATATTGCACTGATGAAGCGCGTGGGTATTAACCCGGTGGTGGTCCACGGCGGCGGCCCGCAGATCGGCAAATTACTGGCAAAACTGGGCAAGGAAACCCGCTTTGTCGCCGGTATGCGCGTGACCGATGCCGAGACCATGGACGTGGTGGAAATGGTGCTCGGCGGACTGGTGAACAAGGAAATCGTAACCCTGATCAACCAGCACGGCGGGCGCGCCGTGGGCCTGACCGGCAAGGATGGTGGGCTTATTCATGCGCGCAAACTCGAGCCCGCGGCCGACGAACGCAATGAAATGGTCGACCTCGGTTATGCCGGCGCCGTGTCGTCGATTGATCCGGAGATTGTCGGCCATCTGGACGAGGGCGACTTCATACCCGTAATAGCCCCGATTGGCCTGGGTGAAGACGGCCGTTCCTATAACATCAACGCCGATCTGGTGGCCGGCAAGATGGCGTCCGTTTTGGGCGCGGAAAAGCTGATGCTGCTAACCAATACCACCGGCGTGCTGGACAAGCAGGGCAACCTGCTAACCGGTTTGAAACCGGCCCAGGTCGAGTCGCTGATTAACGATGGCACGATTGCCGGCGGCATGTTGCCGAAGGTGCGCTGCGCACTCGATGCGGTGGCCGCCGGGGTGCGCGCGGCGCATATTATTGATGGTCGTGTAGAGCACGCAGTGTTGCTGGAATTATTCACCGATGCCGGTGTTGGTACGCTGATTCGGGGCGCCTGAGACGAATGACATTTAGTTAAGGCACCTACCTTGTAGGGCAAGCGTGCCGCTTGCCAGCAAGTCGCAGACTTGCCCTACAGCCGTGCTCGTATTAACCCTGATTTAGTGACGGAAATCGAGTGCTGGGCGCTTATCTAAGTGTCATTCGCGCCTGAGAATATTTATCTGGGTCTATTCACTGGTCAGCGTCAGGAATCGTTCACGATCCGCCTGGTGACGTTTTTCAATCTCAAGCCGGTCGGCTTGCAGACGCTCCAGTACCCTTTCCTGTTCGTGTAGACGAGTTTGGGTTTGGTGAATCCGCTTGTCCATGCCTGTTTCCGCCTTGCCGCTGGCGGCGCGCTCATTCAGAGGCTCCAGCACTTTCTGAATATCTGCATGGGTCTTGTTGGCCGATTTTATTTTGCCGTCGACAATGGCGAGCCGGTTTTCATAGGAGGCGTCCAACTGGTCAACGGTGGTGTAGGTGGCGGTCAGCGATAAATCGTATTGGGACTGGTGCGCGGCGGCCGCAGCTGCCGCCTGCTGTTTGCGCTGTTCGGCCTCGGCCTGGGCCCGCTCGGCCGCAGTCGCTTCGCGTTCCTGCACGGATATGATTTGCCCGCGCTCGTTCAAAACTTCGCGCCGCTGACTTACGGTTTTCGGTGGCACCCGGTCGCCGTAATGCGCCACGCCATTTTCATCCGCCCAGTGGTACATCTGGGCTTGTGCAAGGATGGGCACGCAGCCGGTAACCAGCAGAATTAAAAAAATCTTGCGCATTTTCAGTTCAATTCTGGGCGCATTTTCCACGCCTAAATCTAACACTCATTCGGGAATACATGTATCGGCCGGGGTTATGAATCAATTTAAATTTCGCCCAACGGGGTATGAAACCCCGCAGGGCGACCAAAGGGGAGAATCACGATTCTCCCCTTTGGAAACCCCATCGCGCAGACCCCGCGGCAAGCCACGGGGAATTTTTAGGATTAAACCCCGTATTTATCCCGATAGGCCGCGATATCCTTGAGCGCATTGTCGTAGCCGTCGATGCCTTGCAGAAACTGCATCACCTCGGCCAGGGTGCAGATGGCGTGCGCACGCAGGCCGTATTCCGACTTAAGCGCATGCATGGCAGACTGGTCCTGTGGCCCGCGTTCCTGGCGGTCAAGCGCGACCAGTAACCCGGCGGGCCGGGCGCCGGCGTCTTTGATCAAGGTTATGGCCTGGCGTACCGCGGTGCCGGCGGTAATAACGTCATCAATAATTACCACGTCACCGGTTAGCGGTGCGCCCACGAGTGTGCCGCCCTCACCATGGTCCTTGGCTTCCTTGCGGTTATAGGCGAACGGCTTGTCAATGTCGTGATTGGCCAGGGCACAGGCGGTTGCGGTAACCAACGGGATACCCTTGTAAGCTGGCCCGAACAGGCAATCGCAGGCGATTCCGGAGTCCAGGAGTGCCTGGGCATAACATTCGCCTAGATGCGCCATGGCGGCACCCGAGGCAATAGCGCCCAGATTGAAAAAATACGGGCTTTTGCGCCTCGATTTAAGCGTGAATTCGCCGAACTTCAGGGCTTTGTGTTCCAGCGCCAAGGCCAGAAAATCCTGTTTGTATGCTTGCATCATTCTAAGGGTTAGCCAGTCAGGTCGGGTATGATACCCGGCGTTTCTATTTCCTGTTTGTAACTTTTAGTATGCGTATTATTTCCTTCAACGCCAACGGTATCCGCGCCGCCGCCCGCAAGGGCTTTTTTGAATGGCTGGCATGCGCCGATGCGGACGTGGTGTGCATTCAGGAGCTTAAAGCCCAGCAGCACCAGCTTGAAGGCCACCCTGAATTCTGGCCCAAGGGTTATTACTGCTATTACGAAGAGGCGACCAGTCGCAAGGGTTATTCCGGCGTGGCAATCTACGCCAAACGCGAACCGGACAAGGTGATTCGCGGCATGGACCACGAAGAATTCGATGGCGAGGGCCGTTACATTGAAGCGGTGTTTGGTGAGCTGGCGGTGGCCAGTTTGTACGCGCCGTCGGGTTCGTCGGGTGACCATCGCCAGGCCTCGAAAGAACGCTATATGGACTATTTCTTGCCCTACCTGAAAAAGCGTAAACGCAAAAAAGGCGAGCTGGTTATCTGCGGCGACTGGAACATCGCGCACAAGGAAATCGACCTGAAAAACTGGAAGCCCAATCAAAAAAATTCCGGCTTTTTACCGCATGAACGCGCCTGGATGGATACGCTGTTTGATGACGTGGGTTTCGTGGATGCATTTCGCGTAATCAATACCCAGGCCGATCAATATACCTGGTGGTCAAACCGCGGACAGGCTTACCAGAACAACGTGGGGTGGCGTATTGATTACCACGTGGTTACACCCGGCTTGGCGACTAAAGTGACGCGCGACGAAATCTACACTGCTAAGAAATTTTCCGACCACGCGCCGCTGATTCTTGATTACGATTATGTCTTCGAATAAATCCCTGCAAGGCGAAAAAAAAGGCTGGGTCGAATCTTTTGCGGTCTATAAGAACCCGCCGGTGGTGGCGATGCTGTTTCTGGGGTTTGCCGCAGGGTTGCCGTTTCTTCTGGTGTTTTCTACGCTGTCCGCATGGCTGACGGAAGCCGATGTCAGCCGTGCGACCATCGGTTTTTTTTCCTGGGTGGGGATTACCTACTCGATCAAATTTTTCTGGGCGCCGGTGGTGGATCGTCTGCCCTTGCCGGGGCTGACCGCGCTGTTCGGCCGCCGCCGTTCGTGGATGCTACTGGCGCAGGTTGGTATCGCAGTGGGGCTGATTGGCATGGCCAACTGCGACCCGCGCATTGAATTGGCGTCCGTTGCCGGCTTTGCCCTGCTGGTGGCGTTTTCCTCCGCCACGCAGGACATTTCCATCGACGCCTGGCGTATTGAAGCCGCGCCGCTGGAGCTCCAAGGCGCGATGGCAGCGACTTACCAGGCCGGCTATCGCATTGCGTTGCTGGCGACCGGCGCGGGGGCGTTTTATCTGGCCACGGGTATGTCCTGGCAACAGGTGTATTTATGGATGACGGTGCTGGTTGCCATCGGCATGACCACGGTACTGATTATCCACGAGCCGGAATCGCATAGCTCGCGCGATACGCTGATGCGTGAGCAACGCGTAGTCGATTTTCTTGAACGCTCCGAACACCTGCCGGATTTTTTGCGCAACGCCATGGCCTGGTTTATCGGCGCGGTAGTCTGTCCCTTCGTCGATTTTTTTGCGCGCAATGGCATCAAAGCCGCGCTGGTGATTCTGGCGTTCGTTGGCGTGTTCCGCATCTCCGACATCACCATGGGAGTGATGGCTAACCCATTTTATCTTGACATGGGCTATAGCAAAGCCGAGATCGCTTCAGTGGCAAAGATATTCGGCGTGGGGATGACCATTGCCGGTGCTGCGCTGGGTGGTGTGATGGTGGCGCGTTTTGGCGTAATGAAGCCCTTGCTGGTCGGCGCGGTGCTGGTGGCGAGCACCAATTTGCTGTTTGCGACCCTGTCTTTATTCGACCCGGATCTGACCTGGCTGGCGGTGGTTATCAGTGCCGATAACTTGTCCGGCGGTATTGCCGGTAGCGCGTTTATCGCCTATTTGTCGGGTTTGACGAATACCGCGTACACCGCCACCCAGTACGCGTTGTTTACCTCGATCATGACCCTGCCGGGCAAATTTCTCGGCGGTTTCGCTGGGGTTGTGGTTGAGGGCTTCGGCTACTTCACCTTTTTCGTCTACGCCGCGGCCACCGGCATCCCGGCAATCTTGTTAGTGTTGTATTTAATGCGGCGCATGAATGTAGACCGCGAGGATCACGTCATCACGGAGAAGAGTGCCCTGTCCGATTAAATCATTGTGTTATTTCGGCGTCTTTTTGCCCCTCGCCGCGTTGCGGATTGTCGCAATAGTTACGACTATTACTCCTCACCGCGCCTTGCGAGGCACAAAAATACACTCGAAATGCCTTCAACTTATTAACCGTACAGGACACTAGCGATGCGTAAATTAATTTTTCTGGCTTTGAGTTTGGGTTTGAGCGTCAGCGTGCAAGCTGCGGACCTGAGCCTATTCAACCAGGGTGCTTCAGTGGTTACCGAAGCACGCAACATTGAATTGAAAAAGGGCGCGCAGGACTTGGTCTGGCCAAGATTACCGGAACAAATTTTGCCGCAAACCCTGTTACTGCAAGGCGATGGCGTTAGCCTGATCGGCAGCCGTTGTCTGCGTGACACGCTTAACGCGCAGGCGTTACTGGATCGCCGCGAAGGCCAAATCATCACGCTGCTGCGCGGCGACGGGCAGGGTGGCGACATCGCGCGCGAAGCGCAACTTGTTAGCGCCTCGCGTCCGCTGATTGTGCGCGTGGATAACCGCATCGAAGTGCTGGATGCCAATTCGCCCTGGCGCGTGGCGCTGGATTCGCTGCCCGGGGCCTTGCCCGCGTCGCCGGCACTAAGCCTGCGCGTGAGCTCCAAATCGGCCGGCAAAGTCCGGTTGCGTCTGACGTATCAAGTCAACGGTCTGGATTGGAGCGGCGAATACGTGGGCCGTTATGACGACGGCAAACAAACCCTGAACCTGCGCGCGCAAGCGGTGCTGCGAAACAACAGCGGCGGCGATTTCGAAAACGCCAAGGTCAATTTGATCGCCGGCGACATCGCCCGCGCCCGCGGTGGTAGCCCGCGCCCGGTGATGATGCGTTCGGAGAGCTTCAAGGCTGCTGATGCCGCGCCGTCGGCGAGTCAGGCGTTTGAATATTATCGCTATGACCTGCCCGGCAAGATAACGCTGGCCAACGGCGAGACCCGTTCGGTGACACTGTTCAATGCGCAGGGCATTGCAGTGAAACGCGAATACCGTATTGAGGGCGGCTGGCGATCCAATGGCGACGTGCCTACGGCGCACGCAGAAATCCGGGTTAATTTTGACAACACGCTGGACAATCCGCTGCCTGCGGGTACGGTACGCGTGTATGACGCATCGGCTTCACCGCTGCTATTGGGCGAAGATCAGATACAACATACGCCGGAGAAACAACCGGTAACGCTAACCCTGGGCCGGGCCTTCGACATCAGCGCGGAACGCCGCGAGACCGAACAGACGCGCGAGGGTCAGACTCGCGAATCCGAACGCCGCATTGTGATCAGCAACGCCAAGGATAAATCGGTGCAGGTGAAGTTGGTCGAGCGACTGCCTGCTGACTGGGAAATTCTGTCCGAAAGTCTGCCGCACACAAAGGTGGATGCAAACCGCGTCCAATGGGTAATCGGAGTGCCCAAAGGCGGCAAGGCGGTGCTCAATTACCGCGTGCGGTATCGGTAATTGGTGATCGACGGAAAATGTTCTTTTATGTATGAACACAGAGGCGCACAGAGGGTTTTGTCTTAAAGCCTTTCCTCCGTGCGCCTCTGCGCGCCTCTGTGTTTAAAAAAGAGAGTTGAAAGCATACGCAGCGCGACTTGGCCACGGCCCGGTTCGGCGTGCGCGCCACCCAGCTTTTTTTAGCGGTCACGCTTGACCACATAGCCTGCCAGATCGCGCAACGGTTCGGCTCTGTCGCCGAATACGTCCAGCGCGGTCATCGCGTCCTGGTACAGCGAATCCGCGTAATCCTTGGCGGCCTGCATGCCCAGCAGCGCGGGGTAGGTGGCCTTGCCGCGTTCGGTGTCCGCGCCCTGGCGTTTGCCGATGGTATCGGTACTGCCTTCGATGTCGAGCACGTCGTCGCGCACCTGAAATGCCAGGCCGATATGCCGGGCGAAAGTTTCCAGCGCGCCGCGGTGCTCACCACCCCCGTTTTCGCAGCAATCAGCCGCGATCAATACGCTGGCTTGCAGGAGCATGCCGGTTTTCAGGTGGTGTCCTTGTTCGAGTTCGGATACGTCGATATCACGGCCTTCGGCGGCCATGTCCAGCATCTGCCCGCCGGCCATGCCCAGGGAGCCACCTGCATGCGCCAGGGTGGCGATGGCGCGCACGCGCACGACCTCAACAGGCTCGTTTGCACCTGCCATTTGCGGGTCGGTGGCGAGCACATGAAACGCCAGCGCCTGCAGCGCATCGCCTACGAGGATTGCCGTAGCTTCGCCGTAAGCCTTTTGTGTGGTGGGTTTGCCGCGTCGTAGATCATCGTCATCCATGGCGGGCAGGTCGTCGTGCACCAGCGAATAGGCGTGGATTAGTTCCACGGCGCAGGCGGGGCCGTCCAGACGCGCGGCGGAGAGACCCAAAACCTCGCCGGTGGCGTACGTCATCAAGGGACGCATACGCTTGCCCTGATCCAGCACCGCGTAGCGCATGGCACGGTGTAGTTCGCGGGGGCTGTTATCTACGCTGGGCAGCCAGTGCTCCAGAGCGGTATTGACGCGCCGGATGGCATCGGAATAATTGGGAGCTTGCATGGATATGGCTTTGTGTGTGGCTGGCTGAAGGATTAGATCAGGCACGTGAAAAGTGTTTTGGCGAGACTATCTGCTGCTATCCTGCACCAGGATTTAGATTAACCAGGCATTAACAACGGCAGCAAATGACATGCTTACAGTGCCAGGAAAACGTGCAAATTACCCAGACTCGTGTAATGAGGTCAACTTATGCAAGGTCTGATTGATGTCGCAGGGTGGTGGCGCAGTAATGCCTTAAGGGCACCTCTAAAAATAGCCTACTGTGAGATAATTACGTCACCGAAGTCGCTAACCCGCCGGAAGGGAATATGGAACTGCAAGCCAGCTTTTTTGATCTTCACAATCGCCATAAAAAGTTAGCTGAACGCGATCCTCTGCGTTCGCTCAACCGATTGCTAGATTGGGAGGTATTCCGTGCACCGATCGAGGCTTTACGCTCACAGCAAAGAAAAAGTAAAGCGGGCCGCAAGCCATTCGATGCGGTGCTGATGTTCAAGATACTTATATTGCAGCATCTCTATAACCTGAGGGACGACGAACTAGCATTCCAGATCGCAAGACCGTTACAGTTTTTGTCGCTTTCTTGGTTTGGTCCCCGAGCAGACCGTGCCCGATAGCAAGACCATTTGGCTATTTCGTGAACAGTTGGTCAAGGCCGATCTCACCCAACA
>JBDNIO010000200.1:0-17663 GCA_041688215.1 Salinisphaeraceae bacterium
CTCGTGGCCCTCGGTGCTTAAGAAAGCGAGTCGCACAGTGCCGTCGGCGATCAGGTAAAGGTGATCGTCGTGCTGCCCGGCCATGACGATAAGCTCGCCCGGCATGGTGCGCCGACGCCGAGCGGCCGCCTGCAACGTATCTATGGTGGACGCGGCGATACCCGCGAATAGCTCGCTTTCCGTGAGCAACGCTTGCGTGGGCATCTCCGTCATAGCCGCTTCGGTACTGCCGTTATATTTGGGGCCGGGCCCGCCCGACATGCCGGCCTGATCCGGTGGTTCGCGACAACCGGGGTCGTGCGAGTTAGGTATATCCGCCATCACTACATCTTGTATCATTTGGAGCTAAATGGATACTCCCCTTATATCTATACAGTCTACCGCTTGGGCACCGGATGGTTAACTATTCGAGGTTACTGGTGACGGATTCGGGCTAGGCCGAGGTTGCGGGCACCACGAACTGGGCGAACATCGCGGCGACGTGACAGGCGCTACCGGCCAGCACGAACAGGTGCCAGACGGCGTGTGAGTAACGCAACCGGCTGCGGTGATAGAACAGCGTGCCCGCGGTGTAGGCGATACCGCCGGCGATCAGCCAGTCCAGCGCCGCCGGCTCCAGCTCGCGGCTGATCGGCACCGCCGCGATCACCACCAGCCAGCCCATGGCCACGTAGATGGTGGTGGACAGCGCCTTCAGGCGGCCGGTGAAGAACAACTTGAACACGATCCCCAGGAAGGCCAACCCCCAGACCGCGCCGAACAGAGACCAGCCCAAACCGCCCTTGATGGCGGCCACGGTGAAGGGCGTATAGGTGCCCGCGATCAGCAGGAAAATGGCGCAGTGATCGAACACCTGCAAACGGCGCTTGGCGGCCGCGTGCGGGATGGCGTGATACAGGGTCGAGGTGGTGTACAGCAGCACCAGCGTCGCCGCGAACACCGCGGCGCCGACCACTTCCCGCGCCCCGGCATGGATCGCGAGCAGGGCAATCAGCGTGGCCCCGGCGCCGATGCTCAGGAGCACGCCGATACCGTGAGTCACCGCGTTGGCGATCTCCTCGCGGGTGTGCTGCCGCGCGATCGTGTCCTGCGTTCCAGTCAAATCACTTTCGAATAACGGGTCGCGGTGTCATTCTGCCGAAGATAGGCGTCGAACACCATCGCGATACTTCGCAGCAACAATCGCCCGGCGGGACGGATATTGATGCCCTCGGGGTCGACGAACACCAGACCGTCGGCTTCCAGCGGCGCCAGGGCGATCAGTTCGGGTCTGAAATACTCGGTGAACACGATATCGTGGCGCCGTTCGATGTCCGCGAAATCCAGTCTCGGATTGCACATCAGCGCCTGTATCACATCGCGCCGCAGCAGGTCGTCGGCGCCCAGCCGCATGCCCCGCGCCACCGGCAGGCGTCCCTCGTCGATCGCGCTCTGATAACCCTGCAGCGTCTTGTCGTGCTGGCTGTAACTGCCGGCGAGACTCGAGATCGCGCTCATGCCCATGCCCACCAGGTCGCAGCCGTGGTGGGTGGAATAGCCCTGGAAATCGCGGTGCAGACGTCCCTCCCGCTGCGCCGTGACCAGCTCATCGTCGGGCAGCGCGAAG
The DNA here is from genome assembly GCA_041688215.1 of Salinisphaeraceae bacterium. GTDB lineage: Bacteria > Pseudomonadota > Gammaproteobacteria > Nevskiales > Salinisphaeraceae > JBDNIO01. The sequence goes on from JBDNIO010000200.1 coordinate 1,607, forward strand.
TGATCCATGCCGATATAGACGTAGCCGGCCTTGCCCAGGGCCTGCACCGCCCGTTCCAGCAGCGACAGCTTCACTTCCGGCGCCGGCAGGTCTGATGCGACGATCCGCTTCTGCGGCTTGAACAGTTCGGGCAGGTGCGCATAGCTGTACAGGGCGATCCGCTCGGGCCGCATGGCGACCACTTCGCGCAGGGTGGCGCCGAAGCGTTCGGGGGTCTGCTTCGGCAGTCCGTAGATCAGGTCGAAGTTGACCGAACCGAAACCGGTGGCCCGCAGTTGCGCCAGCACATCCGCCACCTGGGAGACCGGCTGCACGCGGTTTACCGCCCGCTGCACCTCCGGATCGAAATCCTGCACCCCCAGGCTGGCGCGATTGAAGCCCAGGGAAGCCAAAGTCACGACCGTATCGTCCTCGACGGTGCGCGGGTCGATCTCGACGGTGAATTCCCGCCCCTGGGAACGGCTCAGGGTGAAATGACGCTCCAGCGCCGTCATCAGGGCAATGATCTGGGCGGACGACAGATAGGTGGGTGTGCCGCCGCCCCAGGCGATCTGCTCGACCGGGCGGCCGCGGTCGAACAACTCCCCCTGCATCTCGACCTCGCGCAGCAGGCGCTCGAGATAACCCTCGACCACCGCCGGCTGCCGGGTGATCAGCCGCGTACAGGCGCAATAGAAGCAGGGACTGGGGCAGAAAGGCAGATGCACGTATAACGACAGCGGACCGCCCTCGGCGTTGCCGCGCGCCGCCTGCAACCGATACTCCCGCACGCCGAAACCGGCGTCGAAATGGGGCGCGGTCGGATAGGACGTATAACGCGGCCCGTGGCCGTCGTAACGCCGCACCAGATCGGGATCGAAAATCGATTGCAAGGCCATATCTCCGGTAGCGCACAGCATCTCGCTCAAGCTTGTCAGACCCGCCCGGGCGCTACATTGACCTGGATCAAGTAACGCAGCACGTCAATGGCCCACATCCCAGGTACGTCCCTTGAGCAGGTAGTTCCAGTAGAACCACGGCATGAAGTCCTTCTTGAAGTGCCACATCAGGCGCCGTTCCTGGGTGGGATCCAGCGGGAAGCTGGGCGTGACCCGGCCGCCGTAGCAGAACTCGGCGAGGATCACGCGACCGCGGGCGGTAGTCAGGGGGCAGGCCCCGTAACCGTCGTATTCCGCCGACGGCGTCTCGCCGCGCATGCGGGCCAGCAGGTTGTCGCGCACCACCGGAATCTGCGAACGCGCCGCGGCCGCGGTCTTCGAATTGGGCGTGCAGGTGGCGTCCCCGAGTCCGAATACCTCGGGATAGCGCCGATGCTGCAAGGTCGCGTGATCGACTTCCACCCAGCCGGCCGCGTCCGCGAACGGACTGCGCTTGATGAAGTCCGGCCGCTCTGCGGCGGCGTCACGTGCAGGAAATCGAAGCTTTCCTCCACCTCGCGCGTTTCGCCGTCGCCAGCGTCGATGCGGAAGCGGGCCAGGCGGCGCTCGCCGTCGACCGCGATCAGGTTCTTGCGGTAGCTCACCTTGATGCCGTGGCGCTTGGCCACCGCCTTGAGCGGCGTCACGAAGGCGGCCACCGAAAACAGCTGGTCGGCGGCGGTGGCGAACTCGATCTCCACGCCCTCGCGGCGCCCCGTCCGCCGCAAGTAATCGGCCGCCAGATAAGCGATCTTCTGCGGTGAACACGGCGCGCTTGCCGCAGAAGTCCCGCAGGCACTCCCAGGTGTAGGGCACCGTTTGCGGATCGTAGTTGCTGGCGACCCCGTTGCGGCCCAGGGTCTCGGGCAAGCCCTCGACACGGTCCCAGTCGAGTTGCAGCCCGGGGCAGAATACCAGGTAGTTGTAGCCGACCCGCCCGCCGTCCGCCAGGAGCACGGCCCGTCCCTCGGCATCGAACAACTCGGCGGCGGAGCGCACCCAGGTCACACCGGGCGGGATCAGGGTCGATTCGTCGCGCTCCGTCTTGGCGATCGGGTAGCAGCCGCCGCCGACCAGGGTGAAAGCGGGCTGGTAGTAATGCTTGTCCGAAGGCTCGATAACGGCGATATTCAGGGTGGGTTCGCGACGGTGCAGGGCCGCGGCCAAACCGATACCGGCCGTGCCCCCGCCGACTATCACGACCTGATGGTGTTGCTTGTTTGTAGCGTCGGTCATAACTATATATCCAATAATTATTAAAAAACTATCATTACGATTGTTTTAGAATATATATGTCGTGACCAACGGCCTTGATCTGGATCAATTCCTGGGGAGCCGGTTATTCGCCGTCGACGCCGCGCGCCCGCGCCAATTTCTCCGGCGACAACAGATAGGCCTCGCCGCCGCCGAAACGCTCGCGGGCGGCCCGGATCTCCTGGCGGGCGACGGTCCGCAGATGGACCTCGTCTGGACCGTCGGCGATCCGCAGGACCCGTCCCAGGGTCCAGAAATCCGCCAGCGGCGTGTCCGGCGACAGGCCCATGGCGCCAAACGCCTGCATCGCGCAATTGACCACCGTGTTCTGGAACGAAGGCACCAGCGCCTTGATCATCGCCACCTCCTTGGCGGCGGCTTCGTTGCCGCCCCGATCGAGCAACCAGGCCGTTTTCAGCACCAGAAGGCTGGCCTGGTCGATCTCGATGCGCGAGCGCGCGATCCATTCGACGACCATGCCAGATAATGTCCGAAGGTGCGGCGTTCCAGGCTGCGTTCGCACATCAGTTCCAACGCCAGCTCGCACTGCCCGATCGCGCGCATGCAATGATGCACCCGCCCCGGCCCGAGCCGCGCCTGTGCCAGGGCGAAACCGCCGCCCTCCTCGCCGAGCAGGCTGTCCGCCGGCACCCGCACATTCCGGAACAACAGTTCGCAATGGCCTTCGATGGACTCGTGATTCATTACCGGGAGATTGCGCACCATTTCGACGCCGGGCGTGTCCATGGGCACCAGCACCATGCTGTGGCGCCGGTAGGCCTCGGCGTCCGGACCGCTCACCCCCATGACGATGATCAGGCGGCAGCGCGGATCGGCGGCGCCGGTGATGAACCATTTGCGGCCGTTGACGACGTACTCGTCGTCGCGGCGGACGATCGAGGTGGCGATATTTGTGGCGTCGGACGACGCCACGTCCGGCTCGGTCATGGCGAAGCAGGAGCGGCCCCAGCCACTGTCGCCGCTGCCCCTCGGTGGCGGCCAGGTGCAACAGCTCCATGTTGCCGGTGTCGGGCGCGCTGCAATTGAACACCTCGGACGCCCAGGGCACCCGGCCCATCAGTTCCGCCAGCGGCGCGTATTCGAGATTGCTCAGCCGGGTACCGGGTTCGGCGTCGCGCAGACCAGGCAGGAACAGGTTCCACAAGCCCTGGTCGCGCGCCAGCGGTTTGAGTTCCTCAATCAGCGGTGGCGGTCGACGACCGGCCGCGACTTCCCGGTGCCAGCGTGGTATTTCCGGCACGACGTAGCGCTCCATGAACGCCGACAGGCGCTGCCGGTATTCCCGGCCCCGGGGGGATTCGTCGAACAAGGCGCTCATCATCAGGGTTCCTGTTGATGGAATTTCCAGGCGCCGTCCGGCCCGCCGCCAGTTCTGGTTCCAGAGCACGATACGGTCGGGCGACATCCGGTAGCCGACCCAGTGATGCGGCCGGGACACGACCTCGAAGTCGAAAGCGCGTTTCGTCTGCTCTAAATTCTGTCGCATGCGTTCGGCATCGCCCTCATGCAATTCCGGCTGCGACGCCCATGCCGCGAGGGTGCTTTCACGTGGCCGCTGCTGCCACAACCGGTCGGCCTCCACCTCGTCCAGCAGTCGGACTTCGCCTTCCAGAATCGCCTGCCGATGGAGAGGCTGCCAGAACAGGCACAGACCCGCGCGTGGATTGTCCTCGAGTTGGTGTCCCTTGCCGCTCTTCCCGTTCACAAAGAACGCCAGCTCCGCGTCTCCGGTGAACTGGATATACATGGTACGTACCGACGGCCGGGCGGAGGTATCCGCGGTAGCCAGGGCCGCGGTATTGGCCTCTGCCTGCCCCCGATGTTCGGCCTCCCGTATCCATTCCAGGAGCGTGCCCATTGCCTCCTGATAGCGTGACTCAGTGGTCATCGTTCCCCTCCGTCTCGCATGGACTCGCGGGGAAAGGGCGTTTATTCTTCCTATACCCTGCGGTCGTGTTGGTTGGTATTTCCGGCGGTTACCTGCTGTGGGCGCTCGGCGCGTGGCGTTGGCTGGTACATCTCCAGTTCTGGTGGCTGGACGCGATGATCGGCTACTGGCTGTTGTTCTTCGTGATGCTGTTCGTCGTTGAACCACTGGGGCTGTTGCGGCGCGTGATCTTCGCCGGGCGTGATCCGGCCCGCGCCTGGCGGCGCTTTCACGCGCTGCACGCGGTCCTGTTGACGCTCGGCCTCATCATCATCGCGGCCGCCGCGGCCGGCAGCCACGGCTTTTAACCCCGGTGCCGCCATTCCCGCTTGTGCCGGCACCAGCCGCCGCACGGCCGGCTATTGATCCGGATCAATGCGCGCAGATCGGGAAACCGGTATACCTGTGCTAACGCCATGACAACAATCGACGGTTCGGAGGTGCACGATGAATATTCTGGACGAATTGCTTGCGGATCATCGGCGGCTGCACGACCTATTGAGCTTATTTGAACGTGAACTCGTGACCTACGATAACGGCGGGAGCGCCGATCTGCAGCTCATACAGGACATCGCCGCCTATTACGCGGAATACTTCAACCGCGTCCACCATCCGCTGGAGGATTGCCTATTCGAGTGTCTGCTAAGCCGCGCGCCGCGGCGAAATGCCGGCGCCCGGAGTGCGACCAGCCAACACGATAGCCTGCGGTGCGCCACCGACCGGTTATTGGCCGCGCTCGATCGGGCATTGCATGACACGATGGCCACGCGCGCGGAATTGACCGACGCCGGGCGCCAATTCCTGCAGCAAAACCGCGATCACATGCGCCATGAAGAATCGCATCCCTTCAAGCAGGCCCGGCAATGCCTGACGGCGCGCGACTGGCAAGCAATCGATACTGCCGCGGACGCAGTGCGGGCCCGAACTGACCTGGAGCACGGCCGCCGGCAATACGACGCACTCCTGGCGAGCTTACACGGCGTGCGGCCCGGCATGAGCGCCGCCGACAATGCACAGGCAGCAACGGGACTGCGGCATTGACCCGCAACGCGCATTGCGATTGTATTGTGTCACTACCTACTTGAAAGGAGACTTGGAATGTTGAAACGGATATTTACACTTACGCTGTTCGTCCTGCTGTCCACGGCGGCGGTGGCGGCGCAGGCCAAGACGATACAGATCGAGGGGCTGGACACCCTCAAGTTCAGCACCGAATCGATTACCGTCAAGCCGGGCGAGAAAGTCACCATCAAGCTCGTCAACAACACCAAGCTGCCGGCCAGCGCCATGTCGCACAACTTTGTGCTGCTGACCGCGGACGCGGACGCGCACAAGGTCGACCAGGCGGCATCCAAGGCCGGCAAGAGCAAGAACTATGTCCCCGAGGGCAAGGATGCGCAGATTCTGGCTCACACTGGCCTGGTGGCCGGCGGCGAATCCGACACGGTGACTTTCACCGCGCCGAAAAAGCCGGGCGACTATGAATATATCTGCACCTTCCCGGGGCACTTCGCGGCCGGCATGAAGGGCACGCTCACGGTCAAGGCCGAGTAAGAGCACCGTCCCAGCGATTCGATACAGGCCCCGCCGCGAACCCGGCGGGGCTTTTCAGTGGGGCCAGGCGCGCGCGATGATGGCGTTGCAGTCCAGCCCCGCCGGCAGGGTGCCGAAAGCCAGGCCGGCGTCGCCGCCCAGCCGGGCGCGGCAGAAGGCTTCGGCGACCTCGCTATTGCCGGCGCGCAGTAGCAGGCTGGCTTGCAGTGCCAGGGCCGCATCTTCCACCAACCGCCGGGCGCCCAGTTCCGGCGCGTCGCGTTCGCCGAGCTGGCGTTGCAACCGCTGCAGATGGGTATCAAACGCCTCATTGCAACCCACGCTCTGCCGCAGCTCGTCGAGCAGGGCATCGACACTGTCGGGGCTGCGCTGCATGGCCCGCAGCACGTCCAGGCACTGGACGTTGCCCGGGCCTTCCCAGATTGAGTTGACCGGCGCCTGCCGAACCAGCCGCGGTAATAGGAATTCTTCGATATAGCCGTTGCCGCCCAGGCATTCCTGGGCCTCGTTGACCTGGCCCGGCGTGCGCTTGCATATCCAATACTTGCCGATGGGCGTGGCCAGGCGCGCGAACAGTTCCGCGGTGGTGTCGCCGCGCGCGGCCTCCTCGAAGGCGCGCGCCACGCGCAGGGCCAAAACCAGCGCGGCCTCGGCCTCCAGCGCCAGATCGGCGAGCACGTTGGCCATCAGCGGCTGCTCCAGCAGACGCGCACCGAAGGCTTCGCGGTGACTGCAGTGGTGGGCGGCCTGCACGAACGCCTGGCGCATCTGTCCGGCCGAACCCAGCATGCAGTCGAGCCGGGTCTGGGCCACCATCTCCAGGATGGTGCGCACGCCGTGGCCTTCGGCGCCGACCATCCAGCCCAGTGCGGCGCGCAGCTCGACCTCGCCGGAGGCATTCGAGCGATCGCCCAATTTATCCTTGAGCCGCTGGATATGGATGGGATTGCGGATACCGTCCGGGCGCCATTTCGGCACCAGGAAACAGCACTGGCCGTTGTCCGTATACGCCAGCATCAAAAAGGCATCGCTCATGGGCGCGGAGAGAAACCACTTGTGGCCGGTGAGCGCGTATTCGCCGCCGGGACCGGGCGCAGCCAGCACAATCGCCCGGGTGGTGTTGGCGCGCACATCCGAGCCACCCTGCTTTTCGGTCATGCCCATGCCGACGGTGAGCCCGGTCTTGCCCTGCGCGGGGATACAGCGCGGGTCATATTGATGCGCCAGAATGCCCGGCTCCCAGGCGGCGGCGAGTTCCGGCTGGTGGCGCAACGCCGGAATCGCCGCGTGGGTCATGGTGATCGGGCACATGGTGCCGGCCTCGACCTGATTGTGCAGGTAGAACAGCGCCGAGCGCAGCAGCTGCGCGCCGGGTGTGGGATCCGACCAACTCAGGGCATGCAGGCCGTGTTCCTTGGCGATGGCCATGGAGCGGTGATAGGCGGGATGAAAAACCACCTCGTCGATGCGGTGGCCGTAGGCATCGAAGATCCGCGCCTCGGGCGGGTGGTCGTTGGCATCGAAGCCGATGTCGATCAGTTCGCCGCCCACCAGCGCGCCGTACGCGTGCAGGCGCTGCTCACCCCAGTCGCCACCTTCGCGGGCCAGCGCCTGTTGCAGCGCGACGTCGGTGGTATAGGCGTTGTAATCCGCCAATGGCGGCGCTTGATTGAACACCGCGTGGGTGGCCTCGGTGTCACCGGGCCGCGCCCGGCTAGGTGCAGTATTTTCAATCCGGCTCGCCATGACGTCTCTCCGGCCAGCCCGCTGCCGGCGGTTGCGAATCTCCTTTGAGTCTAACGCTGCGGCCGGTACCGGCATTGACATGAATCAAGGCCGGCCACGCCGGTGACTGCTACAAAGCGTTACCCCTACTGCAACAGACCCGATGCCGATGCAGATACCACCGCTGATTAACGCCCTGACCGAGGCACGAGCCTACGACCACCCGGTCGCCGCGATCGAGGTCATCGAGACCCACATCTCCTGGGTGTTGCTGGCCGGGGCGTTTGCCTACAAGATCAAAAAGCCGGTGCGCCTGGCGTTTGTCGATTTCAGCACGCTGGACGCACGCCGCGCCTACTGCGAGGACGAGTTGCGGCTCAATCGCCGGCTCGCGCCGCAGATCTACCGGGACGTCGTCGCCATTACCGGCCCGGCCGACTCGCCGCATTTTGGCGGCCCCGGCCCGGCCATCGAATACGCGGTGAAGATGTGGCGTTTCGACCAGCGCAACCTGTTCAACCGGCTGCTCGCCCGCGACATGCTGCGCCCCGATCTCATGGACCGGCTCGCCATGCGGATCGCGGCCTTCCACGGCAGTACTCGGGTTGTGCCGCCGGAGTCCCCGCTCGGCACACCGGCCGCGGTGCTGGGGCCGGCCCTGGACAATATCCGCGACCTGGCGCGTCATGCGGATACGCAACGCCAGGCCCATCTCGATGCGCTGGACGCCTGGACCCGCGAGACGTTCGAGCAACTGGAGCCGACCTTCGCCGAACGTCACCGCGACGGTTTCGTGCGCGAATGCCATGGTGACCTGCATCTGGGCAATATCGCGCGGGTCGACGACGAGCCCGTGGCCTTCGACTGCATCGAGTTCAGCGAGGCGCTGCGCTGCATCGACACGATTAACGAAGTCGCGTTTCTGGTCATGGACTTGATCGATCACGGCCGGGCGGACCTGGGCTACCGCTTCCTGGACGGCTATCTGCAAGCCGGCGGTGACTACCACGGCGTGGCCCTGCTGCGCTTCTACATGATCTACCGCGCGCTGGTGCGGGCCAAGATTCATGACCTGCGCGCCCGCCAGGCGGGCGACGACACCGGCGAGGCGGTCCGGCTGCAAGCCGCGGCCGACCAGTATCTGGCCCTAGCCCGGCGGATCACCGACGACCGGCGGCCGGTGCTGATCCTGATGCACGGCTTTTCGGGCAGCGGCAAGAGCGCCGTCGCCCGCGCGCTGGTGGAGCGGCTCGGCGCCATTCGCCTGCGCTCGGATGTAGAACGCAAACGCCTGTTCGGGCTGGCCGCCGGCGCCCGCAGCGGATCAGCGCCCAACGCCGGCATTTACGATCACGACGCCGGCCTACGCACCTATGCGCGTTTGCGTGCGGCCGCGCACACGCTGCTCGCGGCCGGCTACCCGACTGTCGTCGACGCCGCCTTTCTCACACGCGCGCAACGCGCGCCCATGCGCGAACTCGCGGACCGGCTGGGGGGTGCCTTTCTAGTCGTGGACTGTTGCGCCGATGCGGACACCCTGCGCGCGCGGGTGAGCGCGCGTGGTGATGATCCTTCCGAGGCCACGATCGCGGTGCTCGAACGACAAATGGCCACACACGAGGCCTTCATCGCGGAAGAAGTGCCGGCTGTCCTGCGCTGCGAGATGATGGGGTGCGAAGCAAACGCCGTTGATGATTGCACCGCCCGCGTTGCGGCACGGCTGGAGCTAAGGAACCGCTAATTTATTCCTACGCGGATCGCGTTTGTGTCCCAAAAGGTCCGACTGCAAGGCGCCCAGCGCAGCGCCGTGGCAGGCTCCACGGTCAAGCCGGGCAACGCCGCAGTCGGACCTTTTGGGCCAAACCCTGGTGGGGCCGGGCCTTTGCGCCCCTGGACTGCGTCATTCGTTGTTCATTTGCAGTGAGCAAACTTCACTCCTCTTTCCTTGCCAGGCACGCGCAAAGACTCCGGCACGACCACGTAGGAATAAATCAGCGGTTCCCCGACCCACGATTGTTGAGTAGCGGACCGGCTAGGTTTCTTCGACGATGTTTTCTTCCTCTGCCTCGCCCCGCTCCAGATGTTCCAGCTTGTCTGACACCCCGTTCCAGTCGTCGGCATCGGGCGGCGCGTCGATCTGGCGGTCGATCACCGGCCAGCGGGCCGCGAGTTCGGCGTTGATGGCGAAAAAATGGCCCTGCCCGTCGGGCACCTCATCCTCCGGGAAAATCGCCTCCGCGGGGCATTCGGCGACACACAATGTGCAATCGATGCACTCTTCCGGATCGATGGCGAGAAAGTTCGGACCCTCATGAAAACAGTCTACCGGACAGACTTCCACGCAATCAGTGTACTTGCACTTTATACAGTTATCGGTAACGACATGGGTCATGACAAAAGCCCCCAACGACCATGCGTTTAACCTAGTCGCTGACGGAGCACCCCGCCTTGATGCGAATCAAGCGGCTGTTCTCGCCGCTAGCCCGCCCGCCGGGTTTTACAGCCGCGGCACCAAAAAAGCCGGTTGCTTGCTCACGGCGACACCCACGATATACGCAAACACCAGCAGCGCCGCCAACCCGGTCAGCGTCCGTGCGCAGCGGCTGTCCACGCCGCGAAACAGCAGCATACCCAGCGCGATATAGACGACCAGGCCGATTACTTTGGCGGTAAGCCAGCCACTATTAAAGAAGGGATACTGGTGAATGATAAACGCCAGAGTCAGGCCGCTGGCCAGAAGCAGTGTGTCGATTAGGTGCGGCACGATACGCAGCCAGCGCCATAACCCGCGCCGGGTGGCGACAATCCACAGGCCACGGCCGGCAAACAGGCTGCCACTAATTCCCACGCAGGTCATGTGGACGAGTTTGGTGGTGCTGTATAACTCGCCGATATCCATCAGCAAGCCTTTACTTGGGTTTGGCAATAATCGTATAGCGCCAGAGCCTGAGATGGCGCGAAGAACATGCTCAGGCTGGTTAGTTACCTTCCGATGCAGCACGGATCGTCTCTGGGCCGGCTTTGCACCAGACATCGCGCATCTGAGCCAATAGCTCAGGATCACGCTCGCTGGCAACGATTGCTCTAACAATACGCATACCCGTCGCGCCCGTGACATCGCCGATCACGTGATGCAATTGGAGATTCATCAGCGTCAATGTTTTTTTGCATATGCTGAATGTGGGTCGCTGCGTAACGACTTAATCCATTTGGCAAACGCCAGCCCCTGCATGTGCGCGGCAATCGATATGATCCCGGTTGCCATGACCAATGCAAAATACGCTGGCGGCAAATCAATGGTGGCCGCCCGCAACAGGGTCGGCTGGCGTGTTGTGGCGGTCATGCGGGGTGGCAATGGCATCGCCGCACGCTGGCCAGAGCCGGACTCGACTGGTGTTTGCTTTTCAAGCTACTTTTCCCTTGCCACATCGCGTGGCATTAACGTGATGCGGATTGATCCGTTGTGCAACTGCTTGAATTTCCTGGTCCGCAGGAATCAGAATTGGCACCCTTAATACAATAGCCTGACACACGCCATGGCGACTTACCCCGCAGGACACACTTTAGCCGAAATCGAACACAACCTCGAAGCGGTACGCAAACGTATTGCCGATGCCTGCTACCGGTGAGCAAAACCGTAGACAAAGCACGCCTGCGCCTTGCGTATCAGGCCGGTTGCCGTGAACTCGGCGAAAACAAAGTGCAGGAGGCACAGGAGAAGTCACAAGCGCTGGCTGATCTTGCCGATTTACGCTGGTCGGTAATCGGGCACTTGCAGACCAACAAGGCAAAACTGGTCGCGCGTTTTGCCAGCGAATTCCAGGCGCTCGACAGCTTGCGTGTGGCCGCGGCACTGGACCGGCGTCTGCAACAGGAAGGGCGCGCGCTGGATGTTCTGGTTCAAGTCAACACCTCGGGCGAAGCCAGTAAATACGGGCTAGCGCCCGACGCGGTGGCAGAATTTGTGCGCCAATTGCCTGCATTCACAAGCTTGAGAGTGCAGGGCCTGATGACGCTAGCCGTATTTTCCACCGACCCCGCGCAGATTCGCCCCTGCTTCACGCGGTTACGGCACTTACGCGAGCACCTGCGCGAGCAAGCGCCGGACGGTATCGGCATGCAGGCGTTGTCCATGGGCATGTCCGGCGACTTCGAACTGGCCATCGAAGAAGGCGCAACCGTGGTGCGCGTGGGCCAGGCGATTTTTGGCGCACGCCCGATGCCAGACAGTTACTACTGGCCAGACGAAAAACCGTAAGCGAGACAGCGGGTACAGTTAAGCGAAATCACGGCCCAGTGTCTGCCCGACCTGGATAAATAAGGTCGCCCTCCTCACCCGTGTGCGCCCCATCGGTCATTGCCGCTTGTTGGACGCGGTCGTCGTTCATCAGATGATAAACCTGCTCACCCCGGTGCAACAGGTGATCGGCAATAATGCGGCGGTGGCAACGCCACCACACCGCTTCCGCGCACATGACTGCGCAGTTCTGGTGCTTGCCGAGTTCGATCATTGCGTCCAACCCCTGGCGAAAGGGTTCCGATAACGCGTAGTCCGCGTAGTTGTGGAAGCTTTGGTTTCGCCAGTTGCCGTTGACGTCATCGGCGATCGCTTTGGAACGTTTGCGCAGCCCGGCCAAAGCCTCGCAATGCCTGTAGGTGATGCCGAACGGCGCAAGCGCGCCGGGTAACGCATCACGATTGAATTGCGGGTTGGTGCGCGAACGCGGCATGGCGCGAACATCCACCACATGCTCGACCTCGCCGGCCTGCAACAACGCCGCCAGTTCTTCGACCGTGCGGGTCGAGTGGCCGACCGTGTAGAACGCGTGTGTCATTGCTGCTTACTTTATCTTGGTCAGCGTGCCTTCCTTATGCGCCGCAATATGGTCGGTCTTGTCGCTTTCGATCTCGTATTGCGGTTCGTCCTGCGACGCGCGCCGGGTGTGGCCTTTGTAGTCGAAATCCTGAATATGCACTTTTATGATATTGCCTCTGACTTGGCCGGCCTCGGAATTCCAGCTGACGTGATCGCCGACTTTGAATTTGTTGCTCATAGTTAACTCCTCCTTGAGTTATGGGTTAGCAAAGTTTCGGCTTCCTGCACGATGCTTTCAACAATCGCCCGCGCGGGTTTAACCGAATCGATCAGATCGACCGCTTCGCCTGCGAATACCACTGCGGTATCGGTGTCGCCTCTGTCGGCGGCTTCTCCGTAATCCGCCTGCTGACTGGCTAAACCGGCATATAGCGCCGATTCGCGGCCATGCCACTGCGCCGAGAAACGATTGAGCGGCACACGGCCGGTAATGTGCTCCGGCCAGGGATAGCCCCGCACGATATCGAATACCCGCGTCCGCAGTGTGTTATCGCCTTCGCTATCCACAATAAAGCGCTTGGCATTAGCGTGCCCCAGCGCCTCCTCACTGGCGAAGAAACGGGTGCCGATCAGCACACCGGCCGCACCCAACATGAGCGCAGCGGCCAACCCGCGGCCATCGGCGATGCCGCCGGCGGCGACCACCGGGATCGGTGCTACTGCATCCACTACTGCCGGCACGAAAGTGAAGGTTGATCTCGCGCCGCCGTGGCCACCGCCCTCGGTACCCTGGGCAACGATTAAATCGGCACCCGCCGCCGCCGCTTCACGCGCCTGCACTAGCGTTTGTACCTGGCAGATTATTTTGGCTCCGGCGTCGCGCACCGCGGGCAGGAACGGCAGGTAATCCCCAAAGGAAAACATCACGGCTGCTGGTTTGTATTTCATGGCAATATCTAGCAGAGACGGTTGTTTTGCCAGCGACCAGGTAATGAAACCCACGCCCACACGGGCGCCACCGGCGTTGTCGAACTCGCGGCTCAGCCAGTCGGAATCGCCATAGCCGGCACCGATCAGGCCGAGGCCTCCGGCTTCACTCACCGCGGCGGCCAACGCACCGCCGGACACATTGCCCATCGGGGCAAGTAGCACGGGATGCTTGATGCCCAGCAAGTCATTCAATGCGGTATGCATACGCCCTTAATCCTGTTTGTCCTTTTCGGCGTAGGCGTCGAAAGCCAAGTGCGAGTGCGCAACCGCCCCGCCCGCGCGCATTTCCGTTGCCACCCAGATCGCCTCCATTAGCTCGGCTTCGGAAGCACCCGCGCGTTTGGCCGCCGGGGCATGGCCCTTGATGCAATACGGGCATTGCGTCACGTGCGCAACCGCCACGGCGATAAGCTGCTTGGTTTTGGCGTCGAGTGCGCCGGGAGCGAATACCGCCTTGCTGAAATCGCGCCATGCTTGTTCGGTGTCGGGGGTTAGTTGTTTTCTGTTTTGTCCTGGGGTTTGGGTCATGGTTATGGGGTCTCCGGTTGGGATGATGGGCACGCACTCAATGTAGGCAGCAATCAAGACGCCAGCAGTAATTCACGCAATTGCCGGCCGTTCTGGGCCAGATCAGCGAGGGTATAACCGTCGAGTACTTGCAGAAACGCCGCCTGGGCCTCGCCCAGCGCCTTCTTCAAGCGGCAGGCCGGGTCGATGGGGCAGCTTGAATTTGCGCCGAAGCATTCAAGTAATTGCAGATTTTCGGTATTGCGCACGACATCACCGATATTGATCTGCCGGGCGAGTTTCGCAAGCTCGAGCCCGCCGCCGCGCCCGCGCTGGCTATGAATATAGCCGTGTTGCACCAACGTCTGCGCTACCTTCGCCATGTGATGCACGGAAATGCGATAGCGGGTGGCCGCCGCCTGCACGGTTGCAGGCATTTCTGCGTCTTTCACCGTCAGGTATATCAGCAGTCTCAGGGCGTAATCCGTATGTGTGGTGAGTTGCATGATATTGACAAATTTAATTTGGTAAATAGTATACCGCTTTTGGAGAAGCACATGCTTACAGACGACCAGAAAGCCATCATTAAACAAACTGTGCCGATACTGCAGGCCGATGGCGAAGCGCTTACCCGCTATTTTTATGAGCGCATGTTCCGGGTAAATCCCGAGGTTCGCGACTACTTTAACCCGGCTCACCAGCGCTCGGGCACCCAGCAACGGGCGCTTGCCGGTGCCATTCTTGCTTACGCGCAGAATATCGATAACCTGGGCGCGTTGGGCGATGCCGTTGAGTAATATCAATGCTGCACGCGGCACTGCAAGAGCCTGACACAACCCGGCCAATCGTCTTCATTCAGGCGGCACTTAACGGCGCAGTTCACGCTTTTGAAGACGAACTTCGGCTATTGCGGGAAACGTACCCAAACCTGCGTGCCCACATCCGTTACAGCGCGCCGCTGGACTCTGACAAGACCGCCAAGCGGCATGACAGCGAAGGCTTTATTGATGACACACTAATCGATGCGATGGTGGGAGACCTTAATGTCACCTACTACTTTTGCGGGCCAGCGCCGATGCTGGAACATGTCTACGCGCTGTTGCGTGGCCGTGGCATACCCGAAGCTGACTTGCATTACGAGTTCTTCGGTCCCGGTGGAACACTGGCAGCATAAAATCACAGCGTTGCTGGCACTGCGCTAGTATTATATATGGACGTCTGCTAACAACAATGCCACAGCGCAACCCTACTTAAATCCATCTCTGCCAAGACGGCTGCTTCGGCGCTTTGGCAATGGCCTCCGGAATGGCAGCGATTACGGATTAAAGCAGCTATCAAATTCCGTGGAAATTTCGATATGCGTCAAGCTATTATCGGCTACCATAAGGACGATGAACTGCACTGGGTAGACAAACTCGCCTGTGGTCACTGCCAGCATGTCCGTCACAACCCGCCCTGGGTACAGCGGCCGTGGGTAATAACGGCGGACGGCCGTAGATCAATGCTTGGCTTTAAACTGGATTGTGTAGAATGTGAGCAAGCAACAACGTAGGTGGCGGAACTCAGGTTTAGCGCCTGAATCTATTCCTCTGCCTTCCGCCTGTAGATAAAACTTTGCGTGGGTGCAGAACTGATATATTTTTTGGCGTGCTAAAGGTATCTGAATAATTGCGCAGGGATTTATTGTGACCGTGGTGCCAGCCACCCGGCCGCGCTAGCCCAAACTGCACCCGGCGCCTTGCTGCCGAGAATAACGCCCATATGACCGCCCGGAGCTACCTGGAAAGTCTTGTCCGTACTGGCTACCACATCCATGATCTTTTCGGCGATCGGCGGTTTCACCAGAATGTCCGTTTCTCCCGCATAAATCATTAACGCGGAATCAATACGATTAAGGGCACCTCTAAAAATAGCCTACTGTGAGATAATTGCCGCTGCGGTTGATGTAGCCATATAAGTCCCCGGATAACGGGTCATGGCCCAGGGTGTGCTTGATCAGGGCGTATAAGCCGGTAAAGCTTTTGCGCATGTCTACCGGTGCACCGTAGACATACACCCGTAACCGGCCTTCGGGGAAGAACACGCTTACCCCGGCGCCAGCGCAAGACGATGCCGGTGCCCAGGTCAAGCTCGATATCCCAAGGCAAAGCATTGGCTTGTGGTTGCAAGGCCGTCCAGGTCTGACTTTCGCCCGCTAACGCGCCCGCGTCGATAAAGGCTGCCCTGGGCGAAGGCGCGGCAACCGGTGCAATGCGATCCCTGTCCAGCTTTTGGCGTCAGCGGTAGAAACTCGAGGCGCTGATGGATGCGTGGCGCCAGAACGCCGTGGCGCTCTCGCCGCTGGCA
>JBDNIO010000028.1:0-20594 GCA_041688215.1 Salinisphaeraceae bacterium
ATCGGCTGACATCATCCTCCTTTTGGTGAGCTCAGATTTCCTGAATTCGGACTATTGCTATGACATCGAGATGACACGCGCGATGGAACGCCACGAACATGGCGATGCCCGTGTGATCCCCGTTATCCTGCGGCCTTGTGATTGGCAGGGCGCGCCATTTGGTAAGTTGAAAGCCATTCCAACCGATGGCAAACCGGTTACAAAACATCAGACTCTGGACGATGCATTCCTTGATATCGTTCGTGCCATTCGGAATGTCGCTCAACAACTGAGGCCAGCATCGACGGTCATGGAGCACGCTGAATCTACACCTATTGAAGGCGCCCAGGCGCCTTCGCTCAACCAGCGGGCTCGATCCAGCAATCTCAGGGTTCGCCAGGAGTTTGCCGACCGGCAGCGGCACAAGTTTCTCGATGAAGCGTTTGAGTTCATTGCACAATACTTTGAGGGCTCACTCGCGGAACTTGAAGCGCGAAACGCTGACGTTGAAACCAGTTTCAAGCGGGTCGATGCGAATCGCTTCGAAGCGGCTGTCTACATGGGTGGACGAGAGCGCAGCCGGTGTGGAATTTGGCTGGGAGATGGTACCTCTATATCTAAAGGAATCCTGTTTTCCCATAGCGGATTGGGTGGCGGGAACAGTTACAATGAATCATTGTCCATCGAAGATGATGGTTTTTCACTATTTCTGAAACCGATGGGAATGGCCCGGATGGGGCAAGGTGGTGACAAACTGCTCACAGCCGAGGGAGCAGCAGAGTTCTACTGGGAACTGTTTATTGATCGGCTGCAATAACGCAATCAGCGATATTCCGCCCGGCGTTGACGGGAAGGGTAGGCAGATTACCGACCGCAACGACCTTCTTTCAATTCGCCTGAGATTTCATCATCCTTCACTCCTTCCCTGACCTTAAGGAATAGAAAGCGCCGCCCTCAGGTCCTCATGCTCAAAGGCTGATGCCATGCGATCAATCTCGGCTCGCGTAAGACTTAGTTGCGCCGCCTCTTCACGCCACGTTGCCACTGCCTGCCCGACTTCGGCTGCGATCGCACGGGCCTTGCCTTCGTCCCATTCGAAATACCCAATGACGCTCATCGCCAAACCCAGCGAAGCCGAACCGTCGTCGAGATCAATGGCTGTCGTCAGAATACGTGGCTTGATATCGGTGGGGACTGGATTGAGATCATAGGCAGGCGCCAACCGCCAGCCGTACGGGCCGGTATAGAGGAAAGCGTGATTACGCAGGTGGTCATCCGTGTTGGAAATCAGAATATTGAAGACGATGCGCCGCCACAGCTCGTGCATATCCTGTTTCGGGCTGGCGCCAACCCGGCGCAGCGCGTCGACAAATTCCAGATAGCTGCGCGACTCGTTATCGCTGGCGCCAAGCATGCTCATGGCCGAAAGAAACGGAATACGCTGACCTTGTATACGATCGAACCGGCGCAGCAACAGCACCGGTTTTTGCATGACCCGTTCGATCCGCCACTCGGGTACGGGGATACCGGCCTTCGCGGCAAGGCGGAGCGCAACCGCCTCCCACAGAACCGTATTGATCTCATCATCCTTGTGGGGAAACTTGGCAATGGCGAGATGCCCGTCCCGGTCCCGAACAGATGCCTTGGGACGTGCGCCACCCAATGATGAGCCGGGCGCCAACAGCAGGCGCAGATCATCAAAGCTATCTGTGTCACCCACGACATGCTCCGCCGCCGACAACAATAGAGGCAGATCGATCAGGGGTGGTATGCGAGCGGCTTCATGTTCGGCAAGAAACGGTCCGCCCTCCTCACTGGCAAAGCGCAGGGCGCCTTGTCGTGCTTCATCATCGACCATGAGCAGATAATCAATTTCCATCAAGGTGCGCGGCGTCTCGCCGGCGCGCTCTGCCCGTCGCCGTTCTGCCCGTCGCATCAGAACCCGTCCCCATCGGTCGGGGGCAGAGTCACCGATGGTACCGAACAGGGGTTTACCTGAAGGTGTGTGAAAGGGACCAGGCCCAAGTGTCAGCGCCGGTTCCAGGGAGAAACGATCTGCATACTCAAGCCAGTCCGGATGATATTCGAACGTGGCGCTTTCCCTACCCTTGCGCACGCGCGCCAATAGTCGCTCGGCCAGATGCGGCGTACCGGCAATATCCACGTAGACCAGCACTTCTGTTTCCATCACGCTTTACTCTTCTGTCCAGACTGGGACGGCCTACGGATGCGTTGCGGCAAGCGCTCCTCGTCGAGCTCAAGACCCACCGTATCTGTCCTGGCATCAGCGAGATCACCCAACCGCTCAGCCATTCCCAGCACGAAGAGCACATTGGCGTAGTTACCCAGCGAAACGCCGGATTCGCCCTTTTCTATCTTGTTCAGGGTTGTCCGACTGATAGAGGCCCGTTCGGCCATGACAGCCGTTGAAATACGCCGTCTGAGCCGGGCATCACGGATATCCTGTCCAAGCTTACGCACCGCCCGCCTGACCGGAATCGGCACCATCAAGTCTAATTGGGTTTTGCTCATGTTTCGTCCATCTTTATGGTCACTATTATATTTAGCGTATATAATAATGGACGTTATATCAATATTTACTAAGGATGTGCGACGTGGATCAATGGAACCCGGGATCAGCATGGTGGCAAGGGGTCAGGGTCTTACGGAGCAGAATCGACACCCGGACTTGCTTTAGACAACCCTCACTCCCACTCTATGGTCGCGGGCGGTTTCCCGGAAATGTCATACACAACGCGTGAAATGCCATCGACTTCGTTGATGATGCGCCGCGATACCTGATCCAGGAATTCGTAGGGCAGATGCGCCCAGCACGCGGTCATGAAATCGATGGTTTCCACCGCGCGCAGGGCGATCACATGTTCGTAGCGGCGGCCGTCGCCCATGACGCCGACCGAGGACACTGGCAGGTAGACGGCGAAAGCCTGGCTCACCGCGTCATATAAATCGTGTGTGCGCAGTTCTTCGATGAAAATGGCATCGGCGGCGCGCAGTTTGTCTGCGTAGGTTTTTTTGACCTCGCCCAGGATACGCACGCCCAGGCCCGGGCCGGGAAACGGATGGCGCATGATCATGTCGCGCGGCAGGCCAAGCTCCAGTCCAAGCGTGCGCACTTCGTCCTTGAACAGTTCGCGCAGCGGCTCGACCAGTTGCATTTTCATGTTTTCAGGCAGCCCGCCCACGTTGTGATGCGACTTGATGACATGCGCCTTACCCGTAGCAGCGCCCGCGGATTCGATTACGTCCGGGTAAATCGTGCCCTGCGCAAGCCATTGAATATTATCGAGTTCACCGGCCTTTTCGTCGAAGACCTCGATGAAGCTGTTACCAATAACCTTGCGCTTGGCCTCGGGGTCCGTTACCCCGGCCAGCGCGTCCAGAAAACGCGCTTCGGCGTCCGCGCGAATCACATTAACGCCCATGTGTTCTGCGAAGGTGGCCATGACCTGGTCGCCTTCATTCAGGCGCAGCAGGCCGTTGTCTACAAAAACGCAAACCAGTTGCTCGCCGATGGCTTCGTGCAGCAGCGCCGCAACCACTGAAGAGTCGACCCCACCCGACAGGCCAAGCAATACGCGGTCGTTACCGACCTGCGCACGCACCCGGTCGATCAGATTGGCGATGATGTCGGCCGAACGCCATAGCCCCTGGCAGCCGCAAATTTCACGCGCAAAACGTTCCAGAATGCGCTTGCCTTGGGTGGTGTGGGTGACTTCGGGGTGGAATTGCAGGCCGTAGTAGTTACGCGCCTCGTCGGCCATACCGGCCAGCGGCGCGCCGTCGGTTGCAGCAATCACTTTGAAGCCATCGGGTAACTGCTTGACGCGATCACCGTGGCTCATCCACACGTCGAGCAGGCCGTGACCTTCGTCGTTGACGTGGTCCTGGATGTCGGTCAATAGCTTGGAATGGCCGCGCGCCCGAACCCGGGCGAAACCGAACTCACGGTGGTTTGAAGTTTCGACCTCGCCGCCTAACTGCGCCGCCATGGTCTGCATGCCGTAACACACGCCCAGCACCGGCACGCCCATATCGAACACGGCTTGCGGCGCCTTGGGGCCGTTTTCCACGGTAACCGACTCCGGCCCACCGGACAGGATTACCCCTTGCGGTGCGAACTCCCGGATGGCGGACTCAGGCGCATCCCAGGCATAAATTTCGCAGTAAACGCCGACTTCGCGCACCCGCCGCGCAATAAGCTGGGTGTACTGTGAACCGAAGTCCAGGATCAGGATTTTTTCGCTATGAATATCCGTAAGGCGTGAGGCGTGAGGCGTGAGGCGGTTGCCCACGCTAGTTGTTTCATCTTCCCGCCTCACGCCTTACTCCTCTCGCCTCACGTTGACGCTAGTCAACATGATAATTCGGCGCTTCCTTGACTATGGACACATCATGAACATGCGATTCTTTCATCCCCGCGCCGGTGATTTGCACGAATACGGGCTCGGTGCGCATGGCGTCGATATTCCTGCAGCCGGTATAGCCCATCGAGGCACGCAGGCCGCCTACCAGCTGATGCACAATGGCGGACAACGGGCCTTTATAGGGCACGCGGCCCTCGATGCCCTCAGGCACCAGTTTGCGGATTTCCTCGCTCGGGTCCTGAAAATAGCGATCTGCCGAGCCCTGCGCGCCGCCCATGGCGCCCAGAGACCCCATGCCGCGGTAGGACTTGTAGGAGCGACCCTGGTAGAGCTCGATTTCGCCTGGCGCTTCTTCGGTGCCAGCAAACATGCCGCCCAGCATGATGGCGCTGGCGCCGGCGGCAATGGCTTTGGCCACGTCGCCGGAATAACGAATGCCGCCGTCGGAAATTAATGGAATATCTCGCTTCGCCAGCGCCGCGGCTACATTCGCGACCGCGGTGATCTGGGGCACACCGATGCCGGCAACGATGCGGGTGGTGCAAATGGAGCCGGGGCCAATGCCGACCTTTATCGCATCCGCCCCCGCATCCGCCAATGCAATCGCGCCGGCGGCCGTGCCGACATTACCGCCGATGACTGGCAGGTCCGAAAAACGTTTTTTCAGCGCGCGTATACGTTCCAGCACTCCGAGCGAGTGGCCGTGCGCGGTATCCACCACGATAACGTCTACGCCGGCAGCGACCAGCGCGGCCACACGCTCTTCGGTGTCCGGCGCGGTGCCGACCGCAGCGCCTACGCGCAGGCTACCGCTGTCGTCCTTGCAGGCATTGGGAAAATCGCTGGATTTCTGGATGTCCTTGACAGTAATCATGCCGCGCAGGCGGAAATCCTTGCTGACAACCAGTACTTTTTCGATACGGTACTTGTGCAACAACTGCAGCACTTCTTCCTTGCTGGCGCCCTCACGCACAGTCACGAGCCGGTCTTTTGGCGTCATTACCGAGGTAACAGGCGCGTCGTAATGCGTTTCAAAACGCAGATCGCGGCTGGTAACAATGCCGACGGGCTGGTCGCCGTCCACCACCGGCACACCGGATATATGCCGGGCGCGGGTGAGCTCGATCACCTCGCGTATGGTGGCGTTGGGGCCCACGGTAATGGGGTCGGAAATTACCCCGGATTCGAACTTCTTTACCGAGCGCACATGCGCGGCCTGGGCTTCTGGGGTCATGCTTTTATGCACAATCCCCATGCCGCCCTCCTGCGCCAGGGCAATGGCCAGCCGGGCTTCGGTTACGGTGTCCATGGCCGAAGAAATCAAAGGAATATTCAGGCTAATGTCGCGCGTTAAACGCGTGGACAGGTCAACATCGGTAGGCAGCACCTCGGAATAGGCAGGCTGCAACAGGACGTCGTCAAAAGTAAGGGCTTGCTCGCTGATTCGCATGGCTGCTCGTTCGCGCTGGCCGGGGTCGCCCGGTTATCGGGTGGCTTGGAGCGCGTTATTATAAAGGAACTCGCAACCGACAGCAGTTTGCCAAAACTCCGGCCCGACAAATTCGCTGAACACAGCAGCAACAAACCCTGTATAAACGCCGTATGACTGACACACACACGACGACTGAGCCGGTGCGCACGGTGTATTCGGTGTCTGAACTGAACACCGCGGTGCGCGAATTGCTGGAGCACAGCTTCCCGCTGCTATGGGTTGAAGGCGAGATTTCCAACCTCGCCAAGCCCCGTTCCGGGCACTGGTATTTCAGCCTGAAAGACGCAAATTCGCAAGTCCGCTGCGCGATGTTCCGCAACCGCAATCAGCTCCTGCGCTTCAAACCAGAGGACGGCATGCAGGTGATGGTCCGCGCGAAGGTCGGCCTGTATCCGGCGCGTGGTGATTACCAGATGATCGTCGAACACATGGAAGCAGCCGGCGCCGGTGCCTTGCAGCGGGCGTTTGAGCAGCTCAAGGCAAAATTATCGGCCGAAGGCCTGTTCGACGAACAGCTCAAACGCCCGCTGCCCGCCATACCACGACGCATTGGCGTAATTACCTCCGCAACCGGCGCGGCGTTACATGACGTGCTTAGCGTACTGCGGCGTCGTTTTCCCATGGGCCGCGTACTTTTACACCCCGTAGCCGTGCAGGGTGCTGCTGCAGCACCAGCCATTTGTCAGGCCCTGGAAACCGCGGGCCGGCGCAAAGAATGCGATGTACTGCTGCTGGTGCGCGGCGGCGGTTCGCTGGAAGATTTGTGGACGTTTAACGAAGAAGCCGTGGCCCGCGCGATTCGCGCCTGCCCCATTCCGGTGGTATCAGGCGTGGGTCACGAAGTTGATACCAGCATCAGCGACTATGCTGCGGATTTACGTGCGCCCACACCCACCGCCGCGGCGGAGCTGGTATGCCCTGATCAGCAGACATGGGCGGCGCAACTGAGCGAGCACCAGCGCAGATTGGCGTATCGCCTCGGGCAGCGGATCGACGCTGCGCATGCTGATGTGACCGGTCTAAATCAACGCCTGCAGCGCCTGCACCCGGAACGCCGTCTGCAGGAGCGCATGCAACGGCTGGATGAACTGGATCAGCGGCTGCGGCGTAATCTGGCCTGGAGACAGGAACAGCAGCGCAACCGCCTGCAGCACGCCCGCACCCGCCTGAAAGCCGCCGGACCACAGGCCCTGATAGAGAATAAAGCAAGTAGAATCGAGCACTTGCATTCGCGGCTTGGCAATGCAACGCAGCGTTATTTAGCCCGGTGCAGCAGCCGCTGGCGCGTAGCCGGGGGCAGCCTGAACGCAGTCAGTCCGCTGAATACACTGGAGCGCGGCTACGCCATTGTCACTAATTGCGACAATAAAGTAATAACCCGCGCTAAGGACTTGTCCACAGGCGAGAATTTGCATATTACCCTGCGGCGCGGCCGGGTGGATTGCGAGGTTGTGCAAACTCATACACAATCCGCACACAGTCAGGATTAACCGCCCCCACTATAATGCTATAGGTTAACTTGCCGATACCCAAAAAACCCAGACCAGGAACGTACAGCCACCGTTTGCGAGGATGCAACACATGAAGACTTCCAGCCTCACTCTGTTGATGACTGCCAGCCTGTCGCTGGCCCTGCTGGCCGGCTGCGCTACCGCACCCGAAGCCCCCAAGGCGTCAGCAGCCAAGAAGGTTACGAAAAAGACCATCGTGGTGCCCAACGCGCCACCGGTCCCTGAAG
This sequence comes from Salinisphaeraceae bacterium, assembly GCA_041688215.1. Classification (GTDB taxonomy): domain Bacteria; phylum Pseudomonadota; class Gammaproteobacteria; order Nevskiales; family Salinisphaeraceae; genus JBDNIO01. Next base: position 7,595 of record JBDNIO010000028.1, read on the forward strand.
GCAGTGAAATTGTGCTTAACAACGGCATGGTAGTGACCGCGGCAACGCCTGAGGGCAAGATTACGATTGCTGCCGGGCCGGGTCTATTACGCAGCGTAAGTTGGGACGGCACCAAACGCTATGTAGTGCCGCAACCGCGCAAGGAGAGACTCTACAGCAGCAAGGGTATTTTCTTTGAAGGCCATCCCGAAGGCTGGCAAATTTACAAGGGCATGAGCCGGATACAATTTGAAGAGGGCCAGCGCCAGTTTGAAAACGTGGACGACGCCGTGATCTGGATGCAAATCCGCAGACTGCATTATGTGCATAGCAATAACGGGCTGGTCGTGGGCTGGAAACGCAAAACCGATGAAGCCACCCTGCAGGTCGAAGTCTGGCAATTCTTTATCAACGGCGAAAAACCTCAGTTTTTACCGGAATCCAGGGACTATCTGATTCAAACTCGGCAGGCGCCCGTTCCAATCAGCGCCAACACCCACTAACAAACACCTAAGACCTGCCCGGTTTGCCGCGGTCGCTATAGGGATTCGCGCCGGTTTTGAATACTAGCTGAATCGGCGTACCCGTCAGCGAAAATGCCTTGCGAAAACGCCGCTCCAGATACCGTTTGTATTCCGAAGACACCTTCTCGGTCTGGGTACCGTGGATCACAATGCGCGGCGGGTTACGCCCGCCCTGGTGGGCATAGCGTAACTTGATGCGCCGGCCCTGCACCGCCGGCGGTGCGTGCGCGGCCACTGCCTGCTCCAGGGCGCGGCTCAGGTCCGGCGTGGACAAGTCCGCAAAACAGGAGGCATGTACTTTGCGCACGGCGGTGAGTAACTCCCCCAGGCCCGAACCGTGCAAGGCCGAGGTAAAGCACAGGGGCATGAAGTCGTAGAAGGGCAGCTCTATCGCCAATTCCTCGCGTAACTGGCGGCGCGCGTCGTCTTCCAGGCCGTCCCATTTATTGATGGCTACCACCACGCCACGGCCGCGTTCGATTACCAGACCCAGCAAGCGCGCATCCTGCGCACTCAAACCCGCTTGCGCGTCGAGCATGAAAATCACGATTTGCGCGGCCTCAGCCGCTTGTAGCGCCTTGATCACACTTAACTTTTCAAGCGTATAATTGATGCGTGTACGCCGACGTATGCCGGCGGTGTCGACAATCTGATAGGCTTGGCCGCTGGTTGTGAATTCGGCCGTTACAGCGTCGCGTGTGGTGCCGGGCTGGTCGAGCGCGAGCATGCGTTCTTCGCCCAGCAAGCGATTCACCAGGGTCGATTTACCGGCATTGGGGCGTCCCAGCACCGCAAGCCGGATGACCTCACCGCCATCGTCCTGGGTCGCTTGCTCAGCAGGCGGCAATTTCCCGGTTACAGCTTCCAGCAAGGACTGCATGCGGTCGCCATGTTCGGCGGAAACGGCGTAAGGTTCGCCCAGCCCGAGGGCGTAAAAATCGGCTGCGGCTTCGGCAACCGGCAAGCCTTCGCTTTTGTTTATCACAAGAAATACCGGCACGCCCACACCGCGCAAACGTGACGTGATGGCGTAATCCCCAGGCAGAATGCCATCGCGCGCATCGACTACAAACAGCACAACATCGGCCTGATTCAGGGCAATATCGGTCTGTTTGGCCGCCAGCGCGTCGATGGTTTCGTCTTCCTGGCCCAGGCCGCCCGTATCCACCACCAAAAATCGCCGGCCCTGCTGTTGCGCATAGCCATAATGCCGGTCGCGGGTTACGCCGGGGCGGTCTGCCACCAGCGCATCGCGACGGCCGGTCAGACGGTTGAACAATGTCGATTTACCGACATTGGGGCGTCCAATCAAGGCGACTACGGGCAAGTGGGCGTACATAACAGCCTCGTTATACCAGCGCCACGAGCATCGCGGCGCCGAGCTTATTCGTCGTCTTTGGTTTCAGGGAAAATGGCGCGCAGGGCAACGACATCGCCCTTGGCAGACAGCACCAGCAGCAGGTCGCCCACTACCAGCGGCGCGGCGCGAATAGCGCCCCCCACGGGGTGGTCGCGGACGATAATTGTGCCGTCTTCTGGAATCATCCAGTGCAGGTAGCCCTCGTAATCGCCCACCACAACGTAGGAACGATACATGACCGGCGGGCTCAGCGTGCGATAGGCCAGATCCTTTTGTTGCCAGACACGCGCACCGCTGAGGCGTTCTATACTCCAGATGGCGCCATCAACATCGGTAACAAATACCTGATCACTGTCAAAGCTGATGCCGCTACGGCTGGACACGGGCTGTTTCCATCGCACGCGGCCGCTGGTGAGTGAAAGCGATGCCAGTTGTGCGCCCGCACTTACGGCGTATAGCTGCTCTTCGACCAGTAACAGTGCGGCGTCGATATCCACCACCCGTTCGAGTTCCGAGCGGCCGGTGGGTGCAGCGATCAGCTGCTCCCAGCGCAACTCGCCACTATCGAGTTCAAACGCGACAACCTGGCCGTTATCCATGCCGGCATAGACCGCGCCGTTTGCGACAATCGGACTTGAGGTGCCGCGCAGGGTCAGCGTGGGTACGCTGCGCTGCGCTGTCCAGCGGCGCTCGCCGGTTGCCAGGTCGAACGCTACCAAGCGGCCATCCAGGGTGCGCACCACGGCGCTGTCCTCACCTACGCCGGCGGGTGACAGGACTTCGCTGGATAAATCAGCCCGCCACTTTTCACTACCGTCTTCGGTGGTCAGCGTGACCACCTGACCATCGCGGGTGCCGACCACGAGAAAGCCATCCGAAACCGCGGGACCGGAAATAACCCGCAGGTCGGTGTCCTTGCGCCAGACGACATCACCGTTTTCCAGATTCAGCGCGGTGATTTCGCCATCGCGGTTGGCGGTGTAAATGTTGCGACCATCGACTGCGAGCTGAAATCCGGTTAAAAACTTGCCCGCGCCGGCGCCGGCATCGCGGCTCCAGACCTCTTCTATCTGGAGTATTTGATTATCCAGGTCTTTTAGTTCTGCTGGCTCATTTACTACGGTTTTTCCGAAGCTACAAGCCGAAACCAGTATAAGCAGTCCAGTTGCCAGCAGAATTCGCACTAGCTGTCTCCGTTGGGGGTGGTTTCGCCGGCCGTTTCGATCTTGCCGCCGACATTCTGTAACTTGCGTTGCATGCCCAGCTTGTCAGTTTGCACGGGTAGCGCCTGCAGGGCGGCGCGATAGGCCTTGCGCGCGGCGTCTTGGTCGCCGGCTTCGGCGTTAATATCGCCTTTGAGTTCGGCATACAGGGGGATAAAGGCGTCAGGGTGCGCCTGGTCCAACAACGCCAGCGCCTGTTCGCTGTTGTCCTGCGCCCACAGCAAACGCGCCTCGCGCACCCGTGCGATGTGGCGCATGGCTTCCTGATCGCTGTTGCTTACAACCCATTTGAGTTGCTCAATGGCACCGTTATAGTCTTCCCGCTCAACGTGAAATCGCGCCAGCGCCAGCGCCGCCTGGGTGGCATAAGGCGTGCCGCCGAAGTCTTCCCGCAGGCGCTGGACCAGGGATCGGGGTTTTTCCCCGGAATCACCCTGGCTCAGATTAGCGCGAAATTCTTCGTACAGGCCCGCTGCTTGCATGGCTTGCGACTCGGTATGCGCCTGCCACCACTGCCAGCCCAGGATTGCTCCCAGACCCACGCCTGCGCCCAGCACAAGTGCCAGGCCATTCTCCCGCCACCACTGCTTGAGGCGGCGCAGGTCGTCGTCTTCGTTAAAGCTCTCTGCCATGATTGTTACCGTTGATTATTTCTTTGGGTTGTTGAATTAAAAACCAAGCAAGGCGCGCAGTTCGGTACTGAGTTTTGCTTGCGCAACAGGTTGTTGTTCTGCCTGACTGCGCAGGGGTTTGATCTGCACATTGGCGTTGCTCACTTCTTCTTCGCCAATGATCAGAGCATAGGCGGCGCCGCTTTTGTCGGCCTTTTTGAACTGGCTCTTGAAGCTGCCGCCGCCATTGTGCATGGATAGGCGTAATGCTGGAAGTTCGTCACGCAGGCTCTCGCTCAGGCCGAGCGCCGCCTGGGCTGCCGGCTCGCCCTGGTGGATGATATAAACCTGCGGGCTGGCATCCGCAAGCGGCACATTCTGCTGCTGCATCAGGGCAACCAGACGCTCCACACCCATGGCAAAACCCACGGCCGGCGTTGCACTGCCGCCCAGCATTTCCACCAGGCCATCGAAGCGCCCGCCGGAGCATACTGCGTCCTGGGCGCCGAGATCGGTGGTCAGCCACTCGAACACGGTGCGGGTGTAGTAATCCAGGCCCCGAACCAGCCGCGGGTTGACCTCATATTCGATTTTTAGTGCTTCCAAGCGTTGCCGCAACCCATCAAAATGCGCCCGGGATTCATCCCCAAGATGCGCTAATAGACTCGGCGCGTTGGCATTTAGTTCGGCCAGCGCGGGATTTTTGCTGTCCAGAATACGTAGCGGATTGCTGGTAAGTCGGCGTTTGCTGTCCTCGTCCAGCACGTTTTTGTGAGCGCTGAAATAGGTTACCAGCGCTTCACGATAGGCCGCACGCTCGGCAACCGTGCCCAGGGAATTTATTTGCAGACGCAGACCGGACAGGCCGAGCTTGCGCCACAGGCGGGCGCACATGGCGATGAGTTCGGCGTCCACATCCGGGCCGATCAGACCAAAGGCTTCCACGCCGTATTGATGGAACTGCCGGTAGCGGCCCTTTTGCGGGCGCTCGTAGCGGAACATCGGCCCGCTGTACCAGAGTTTTTGGGTTTGATTATGCAGCAGGCCGTTTTCTATGCCGGCGCGCACACAGCCCGCGGTGCCTTCGGGACGCAGGCTAACGTTGTCGCCACTGCGGTCCTCGAAGCTGTACATCTCCTTTTCCACGATGTCGGTGACTTCACCCACGGCGCGCTTGAATAACTCGGTGCGCTCCAGCATGGGCAAGCGTATTTGCCGGTAGCCATAGGCGGCAAAGGTTTGTGCCACCGCCCGCTCCAGGGTTAGCCATAACGGCGCGTCACTGGGTAACACGTCGTTCATGCCGCGCACGGATTGCACACCGGCGCTCATGAATACAGGCGCCCGGGACGCGAAACGTCCAGTTGGGTAGAACGCATGGTCATCAGGGGATTTCGAGGATGAAACGCGCGGTATTGTCCACGCCAGTTTTTTCGCCCAGATTAAACGCCTGCCCATTTACAAAAAGATCAATGCCCGGCGCATAGCCCAGGCGCACATCGTAGGGCGCACCATCGGCAGGGTACGTGTGTTCTGTGTCGGCTTGCACAATGCCGCCCAGAAGGCGCTGGCCGCTGGCGTTGCGGATGTCTACCCAGGAACGCTGGTTAAATTTTAGGTACAGGCCTTGTGGCACATCGGCGGGCCCGGGAACCGCGCTTATATCTTCGTCAGGCGTAGCAGTCGCTTGCTGATTCTCCGGCGCCGGCTCGGTCGTGTCAGTTGGCGGTGACGCGGCCTGGGCCGCTGGCGCTGATTGCACTGGCGCGGGTTCGGGCGTTGGCGCGGAGTCGGTTTCTGGTTGCGTCTGATCCGGGTTGTTTATGGCTATATCGCTGCCCCGGGATGCGGCGGGCTGGGTAACCGTAGACGAGCTCAACAAGCCCGGCAGTAACACCCATGCGGCTACCAGAAAGCCAGCACCCACCAGTATCAGCAGGATTAAGCCGAAGGTTCGGCCCCCGGGCGTAACGTCCTGCGGCACCACGTCTACTTGCCTGGGCGAGGCGGCTTTGGGGCCCTCTACACCAGTCCATGCGACGTAGGCCTGCATGATTTCATCCTCGGGAATGTCCAGCACCTTGGCACATTTGCGGTAATAGCCGCGTACGAAAACCGGCTGGGACATGCGCCCGAAATCGTTATCTTCCAGCGCCTGCAACGTGGCGCGAGAGAGCATGGTGTGGCCGCTTAACCCTTCCAGGGACATGTCCCTGGCGGTGCGTGCCTCGCGCAGCATCTCGCCGGGGGAAGTGCGCTTCGGGGCCGGTGCTGATCCCTCGGCTTGCGGCGGCTGCTCTACGCTTGTGTCTTTAGTCTCGTCACTCATTGCCTGTTTACCGCGCTTGGCGCTGCAGTTCCTGCAGTTCCTGCAGTGTTGTTTCTGCTCCGGGATTGCCGGAATTATAACGGCGTAAATACCCCAGTGCCGCTTCGCGCTCGTTCAATGCCAATTCAATGCGGGCGCCCAGCAGCAGGCTTTCGTTATTCAGCGTGCTGGCAGCGTCCAGGCGCTGGATAAATGCGCGCGCCGGAAAATAACGCGCTTCATTGTAATTTAGTGTGGCCATCTGCAAGAGCGCGGTCTGCTGTTTTGGATTACGCTCCAGCGCCTTACGGAAATAAACTTCTGCCTCATCCGCACGCTTTGACTGCTGCAGGCAGAACCCCGCATTGGCCAGCGCATCTTCCGGCGCGGCGTAACGCGGATTGGCTGCCGCACGCTCAAAATTGCTCACGGCTTCGGCGGTTTGCCCCTGCTGACACAAAAACACGCCGTAGTAGTTGAGAATATCAGGGCGCGGCTGCAACTGGGCGGCCCGGCTGTAAAAGCGCTGCGCCTCTACCGGCTCTTTAAGCCGGTCATAAGTTATGCCCAGCGCCCAGTTGGCGTTGACGTGGTCGCTGTTAAAGCGCAAGGCCTTGTGCAGGCTGTTTAACGCCAGATCATATTGGCCCTTGCGCATGTAATCGATGCCGATATTGGCGTTGGCCTCGGCGACCTTTTCTTCGTCGATGCGCTGCTCGGGGCTAGTGGTGCAGGCAGCTAATAAAACCAGCAGGATCGCCAACTTGGCCAGGGATACGAACTGCCTCATTGCGACCTGGCCAGGCTGGATTCGGTCTTGATGGGTATTTCGCGAAAATGCCGGCGCTGTTTATCCTGCACCTTGCCCACCAACTGGCCGCAGGCAGCATCGATGTCATCCCCGCGCGTGCGCCGCACGGTGGTGCGAATACCACTGTTGTGCAGCCAATCCTGAAAGCGCGCGACGCGATTGGCCGAGGGGCGTTTGTATAGCGCGCCGGGATAGGGATTGAAAGGAATGATATTCAGTTTCGCTGCGCGTTCGCGTAGCAAGTTCGCCAGCGCCAGGGCGTGGGTTTTACCGTCGTTGACACCGTCGAGCAGCACGTATTCATAGACCACATGCGCGCGGCGTTCCTTGCCGCTGGTGTAGCGGTCGCAAGCTGCCATTAGCTCTTTCAGCGGGTATTTGCGGTTGATGGGCACCAGTTCATCGCGCAGTTCATCCATCGGCGCGTGCAGCGAAACCGCCAGGGCGACGTCGACTTCTGCGTGCAGGCGGTCCATGAACGGCACCAGGCCGGAGGTGCTGACCGTAACGCGGCGTTTGGACAGGCCAAAGCCGTTGTCGTCCAACAGGATGCGGATCGCCGGGATTAGCTCGCGGTAGTTTGCCAGCGGCTCGCCCATGCCCATGAATACCACGTTGGAGATGGCGCGTTCGCCGTGCACCATACCAGCGGCTCGCAGGCTGTGTTCGGCCAGCCAGACCTGACCGACGATTTCAGCCGTGGTGAGGTTACGGTTCAGACCCTGTTTGCCGGTGGCGCAGAAACTGCAATCCAGCGCGCAACCTATTTGCGAGGAAATACACAGGGTGGCGCGGTCGGATTCGGGGATGTATACGGTTTCAATCGCGTTATTATTCGACTCACTGCCCATGCGCATAAGCCATTTGCGCGTGCCGTCCTCTGAGTTTTGTTCGCGGATGACACTCGGCGGGCAGATTTCGGCGTTGTCGGCTAGCCATTCACGCAGTTTCAGGCTCAAGTCCGTCATCAGGGCGAAGTCGGTCACGCCGCGGCGATACATCCACTGCATTACCTGCTTGGCGCGAAACGCGGTTTCGTCTTGGGCACGGAAATAGGCCACCAGGCCCTCGTGGTCTAAACCGAAGAGGTTGGTTTTATTGGGCTTGGCGGCCAGATTATCCATGACTGGGGGCATTACCGCGGGCAGAGCTCGCCGTCTTTAAAGAAGAACTTGATTTCTTCGGCGGCGGTTTCCGGCGCGTCCGAGCCGTGCACGGCGTTGGCGTCGATGGAATCGGCGAAATCGGCACGAATGGTACCGGCCTCGGCTTCCTTGGGATTGGTGGCGCCCATGAGTTCCCGGTTTTTGGCGATGGCGTTCTCGCCTTCCAGCGCCTGCACCATTACGGGTCCGGAGATCATGAAGCCCACCAGGTCATTAAAGAACGGACGCTCCTTGTGCACCGCATAAAAGCCTTCGGCCTGTTCGCGGGAAAGTTGCATCATGCGCGCACCGATTACCTGCAAACCGCCCTGTTCAAAGCGTTTGTAGATCTCGCCAATAACATTTTTGGCAACCGCATCGGGTTTGATGATGGATAGGGTTCTTGCAACGGCCATTACGACTCCACGGAAAAATAGGTGATTCAGTAAAGAAGTGTTTAAGCAGCCCTGTTGGCAATGCACGTAAGGGCGCAAAGCCGCGCAAGTTTACTGGTGTAGGGGCCTGTTCACAATTATCGCGAGATTGCGCGCGGCATATGCAGGCGGTTATACCGTGAAGGATTCACCACAGCCGCAGGAGTTTTTCGCGCGTGGATTATCGAAGCGGAACATGCTATTCAGGCCTTCCGAGCGAAAATCCAGGGTGGTGCCGTCGAGCACGTCCATATGCTTTTTGTCCACTACTACTTTGGCGCCATGGCCTTCGAAAACCGCGTCAGTCGCGCCAATTTCGTCGGCATAGTCCATGGTGTACATGTAGCCGCTGCAGCCGGATTTACGCACACCAACGCGCAGGCCGACACCGCTTCCGCGTTTGCAGAGCTGTTCGTTCACCCGATGGGCTGCTGCTTGTGTAACTTCTATATTCATACTATTCATAATACACCTTGTGATCACTTTATTTAAGGGGGGTTCCTAGTCACTGTATTGGTCAATGCATTCGCCAGCGCGTCCTCCACCAGTAATGCAACATGGCGTTTGGCAGGCGCCAACTCAAGGGCGGATTCTATTTGTGTGGCGTTCAGTGTGTTGATCTGCACCAATTTGCGGCCCGTAAGCCATTCGCAGGCCCAATCCCCCGCGGCAATGCATGCAGGGCAACCAAATGCCTGAAAACTGGCGCGCATGACCCGGCCGTTTTCAATCTGCAGGTAAAGTTGCAGCACGGCTGCCGAGCCTGGCGTTTCGGCGCGGCCGGTTAAATCTATCGGCTGCGCGGCGCCGGGGTATCCGGGGTTGCGAAAGCGGGTTTCTATCTGATTGCTGTAAATCATTTCAAGATGCCGCCTGCATTTTCGAAGACACTTCCCAGAGGGGCGAAAGCGCACGCAGACGATTGACCTCCCAGCTAATTTTGTCCGCGGCGATATCCACATCCGCTTGCGTGCTGAACCGGCCCAGGGACAAGCGCAGGCTTGCGCCAGCCAGCTCCGGTGTTCTGCCGAGCGCGCGCAATACGTAAGACGATTCTGCCCGTGCCGCGCTGCAGGCCGAGCCCGAGGAAACGGCCAGCGCCTGCTCGCCCCCGGTCACCGCCGCCAGCAGCGCTTCGCCGTCCACGCCCTCGACACTGATATTCAGAATGCCGGCAACCGTTTTTTCGCCGTTACCATTGCGGATCAGTCCGGGCAAGGTTTTCAGCTTGCCCCACAAATCATTGCGCAACGTGGCAATGCGGCCTTGTTCTTCAGCCATATCGCTGCCAGCCAACGTGCACGCCGCCGCAAAACCGACAATCTGATGCGGCGCGAGCGTGCCGGAGCGCAAGCCCTGCTCATGTCCTCCGCCCTGGATTTGCGCCAGCAGACGCGCCTTGGGCCGCTGACGCACATACAGGGCACCAACGCCCTTGGGTCCGTGCAATTTATGCGCGGACATCGAGAGTAAATCCACGCCCAGGGCATCGACATCAATCGGTAGTTTGCCCAGGCTTTGCGCAGCGTCCACGTGCAGGGTTATGTCATTTTCGCGAGCTAGCCTGGCGATCGCGGAAATATCCTGAATTACGCCGATTTCGTTGTTTACGTGCATCACACTAATCAGCGCGGTGTCGTGCGTTAACACCTGCGCCAAGGCTGGCACGTCAATGCGACCACCGGCATCCACATTCAGCCAGGTCACGCGCCAGCCGCGGCTTTCCAGGTCGCGCACCGGGTCGATTACGGCCTTGTGCTCGGTGCGGGCGGTAATAATATGCCCGGGTTTACGCTGCTGACGATGATGGAAATCAGCAACGCCTTTTATCGCCAGGTTATTGGCCTCGGTGGCACCGGAGGTCCATACAATTTCCTCGGGACGCGCCTGTATCAAGTTTGCGACTTGCGTGCGCGCCTGCGCCACGACTTGCGCGGCGTTCCTGCCCGGCCCGTGGGTCGACGCGGGATTGGCGTAGCATTTTTCCAGTTGCGTCTGCATCGCAGATAAAACCGCGGGCGCCAATGCCGTGGTGGCCGCATTGTCCAGATAAATGGCTTGCATCATCCGGCCAACACCCCCGGATTAATGCTGGGCATGGGCGCGCCGCCCTGAGTGAGTTGCGCCAGCACGGTCAATAACTGATTCACTTCGTCCTGGCTGTTGTCTTTGCCCAGACTGACGCGGATGGCGCCTTTGGCGATGTCCGCGGGCAAGCCCATCGCCAGCAGCACATGGCTGGGTTCAACCGAGCCCGACGCGCAGGCCGAGCCGGGGGAGACTGCAATATAGTAACGATCCAGAGACATAACCAAGCTTTCGCCGTCGAATCCGGGCACCGAAAATTGCAGGGTATTGGGCAGGCGCTCGGCCTCGGTGGCGAAAACCTGTATTCCGTTTATGGCGCGCAGTCCAGTTTGCAGATGGTCGCGCAATTCTCTTGTATGTGCCCTGCGCTTTTCCAGTTGTTGCACGGCCAGTTCCGCCGCCTTGCCGAAGCCCACGATCGCCGCAGTGTTTTCCGTGCCACCGCGCAGGCCGTGCTCGTGGCTGCCGCCGTGCAGCAGCGCGTCGATGTCCAGACCTTTATCCAGAATTAACGCGCCGACGCCTTTGGGGCCGTAAATTTTATGCGCGGACAGGCTCATGGTATGTGCGCCGGATTGGCGATAGTGCATCGGCAATTTTCCGGCCGCCTGCACCGCGTCGCAGTGCATTAACGCGCCATGCTCGCGGGCCAGTGCCGAAATCGCGGGGATATCCTGAATCACGCCGGTTTCGTTGTTCGCATACATGCAGGCCACGATGCGCACGTCGCCTTTCTCCAGCAGCCGCGCATAGGCCTGCAGGTTGAGCCGGCCCTGGGCATCTACCGGGATCTGTTCGACCTGCCAGCCGCTGCGCGTTAATGCTGCGCCGGGTTCAAGCACCGCAGGATGCTCAATTGCGCTGACGAGTATGCGGCCCGGTTTCAAGCGCGCGGCCAGACCTTTAAGCGCCATGTTATTAGCTTCTGTACCGCCGCCGGTAAACAGCACCTGCGAGGGGTGCGCGTTCACCAGCGCAGCCACTTGCTCGCGCGCGCTGTCGATAGCCGCGCGCGCCGCACGCCCCGGTTTGTGCAGGCTGGCGGCGTTTGCGTACGTTTCGCGCAAGTACGGCAGCATCGCGTCGAGCACCGGCTCGTCGAGTTTGGTGGTGGCGTTGTTGTCGAAATAAATGCTCATACTAGCTCCTCGAATCGTTCGGGTGTCTGACTGCAGGACGACTTGCGCGCGCAAATTTTGGCCAGCGTGGTGTCAGTCAAGAAGCCTTGTACGTGACGTGTCAGGTCAGCCCACAAATCATGCGTCAAACCATTACAGGCACTGGGACAAAGCGTAGCGTCGAGGGGTTCGTCCACGGCGTTTATCACATCCGCCACACTGATTTTTCCGGCGCAACGACAGAGTTCATAACCACCGCGTGCCCGCGCGTGCTGCAGACCAGATCCTGCTCGCGCAGATTGCGGAACAGCCGTTCCAGATAGGCCGCGGAGATGCCCTGGCGCTGGGCGATGGCGCCGATACATACGGGGCCATCCGCGCTGTGCATGCCCAGGTCCAGCATGGCGGTCACGGCGTAGCGGCCTCGGTTAGTTAACCTCATGGGGCGTTCGCGGTCTCGCTCTCGCCAAGACGCGCCTGTATCGCTTCCAGCGCCTGTTGCAGCTCGGTCTGACGTTTTTCCAGCCTGTCGATATGGTCGACCATGGCGTCGATACCGCGCGCAACCGGGTCGGGCATTTCCTGGGTTACGCCGTAGGAATCAAAACCCATGCGCTCAGCCAGCGCAGCGCGTTCATCACCGCCGCCTGATTCAATTTCTTCAGCCTGTTTGCATTTCACCAGTTTGGCCGGCACGCCAACCGCGGTGCAGCCCGGCGGCACTTCCTTGACCACCACGGCGTTGGAGCCGATACGCGCGCCCTCGCCCACGGTAAATGGCCCAAGTACCTTGGCGCCGGCGCCCACTACCACATTATTCGCCAGTGTGGGGTGACGGTTGCCCGGATTCCAGCTTGTGCCGCCCAGGGTTACACCCTGGTAAATGGTGCAATCGTCGCCGATTTCGGTGGTCTGTCCGATCACCACGCCCATGCCGTGGTCGATAAAAAAACGCCGGCCAAGGACGGCACCGGGGTGGATTTCTATCCCCGTAGTCCAGCGCGCGAAATGCGAGATCATGCGCGCAACCCACTTCAGATCATTGCCCCAGCACCAGTGCGCCATGCGGTGAAACCAGATTGCGTGCAGCCCGGGGTACGCGGTAATCGCCTCCCAGGTATTGCGCAGCGCCGGATCGCGGTCGGCGATTGCGCTGATGTCTTCTTTCATTCGTTCAAACATGCCTGATTCTTGACGCTTGCAGCTATATCCAACCGTATTGGTCGTGATTGTACAGATTTACGTTGTCGGGGTCGATGCTTAGCCTCTTCCAATACGAAATGAGTCTGAAGCCAGGCACATGTTTCCAACATGAAATGAGTCTGAGCTAAGCATAACCGTTCAAGATGGTGGGATGAAACTCATCATGAACGTCAAACATTTAACGACCTTGCAGCAA
>JBDNIO010000201.1:0-2783 GCA_041688215.1 Salinisphaeraceae bacterium
CCTACAGGGCCTAGCGGAGTACGCATGTGTGGCGCAGGGCTTGTTCAGGCGGCGTTGTCCTTGTCTTCAAGCAGTTGCTTGCGCAGGCCCAGTTTGTTGAATTTGCCGGTGGAAGTGCGTGGTACCTCGTCAATAAAGACATACTCGTCAGGCACCATCCATTTTTCGACCTTGCTTTGTAAAAACGTCTTGATGTCTTCGGCAGTGGCGCTCTTGCCGGATTTCAGCACAACCGCAGCCAGCGGCCGCTCGCCCCATTTCTTGTCCGGCTTGGCGATTACGGCAGCCTCGGCCACGTCCTCGTGCGCCATGATTTCGTTTTCCAGTTGCACCGAGGATATCCATTCGCCGCCGGACTTGATGACATCCTTGGTGCGGTCGGTGATGTTGATGTAGCCGTGTTCGTCAATCGTGGCGATGTCGCCGGTGCGCAGCCAGCCGTCGTCGGTAAACTTGTCGGCGCTTTTTTCCAGGTTGTAATACTGGCCGGTGACCCAGGGGCCTTGGCACTGGATTTCACCCATGTCTTCGCCGTTCCAGGGCAGGATAGTGCCGTCGTCAGCCTGGATGCGGATGCCCACGAACGGGGCGGCATGGCCAGCGGTGGCGCGCTGGGCGTAGCGTTCGTCTTCGGAAAAATCATCAAACTTGGGTTTCAAACGAGCCATGGACGCCAGCGGCGAGGTTTCGGTCATGCCCCAGGCCTGGATGATGGTGAGGTCGTATTTATCGAAACGCCGGATCATGGATTCGGGCACCGCCGAGCCGCCGACCAGCATGCGCATTTTCTGTAGTTTCCAGCGCTCGGGTTCGGCGTCCAGTGCTTCAATAATCCCCATCCAGATGGTGGGCACGCCGCCGGCCAGGGTCACTTTTTCCTGTTCAAACAGGTCAAGCAGGCTTACTGCGTCCAGATGCGGGCCAGGGAATACGTGCTTCACGCCGCACATGGTGGCCGAGTAGGGCAGTCCCCAGGCGTTGGCGTGGAACATGGGCACCACCGGCAGCACGCTGTCGCGCGCAGACAGGCCCATGCCATCGGGCAGGGCGGAAACAATAGTATGCAGCACGGTGGAACGATGCGAGTACATCACGCCCTTGGGTTTGCCGGTGGTGCCGGAGGTGTAGCACATGCCGCAGCCGTCGTTTTCGTCTTTTTCCGGGTATTCAAAGTTGCCATCGACCGCGCTGATGAAGTCCTCATAGGATTCCATGCCATCCGGGATGGGCTCATCGGTTAGCGAGACCACGAAAATACGCTCGAAATTCACCTGGTCCGCGAATTTTTCATACAGCGGCAGCAGCACGTCGTCCACGATCAGGAAGCGGTCCTCCGCGTGCTTGGCAATCCAGGCGATGTCTTCGGGCGGCAGGCGCAGGTTCAGTGTATGCAATACGCCGCCGGCGCAGGGGATGCCGAAATAGGCTTCCAGATGCGCGTAGTGATTCCAGCTTAAAGTAGCGACGCGCTCTTCGCGCTTCAGGCCCGCTTCGGTGAGCGCCTGCGCCAGGCGTTTCGCACGTTTGTGGAAGTCGCCGTAGGTATAACGATGCCGGGATTTGTCCGGCATGTGGGATACGATTTCAACGTCGGCGTACTGGCGGCCGGCGTGTTCAAGAATGTCGTCCAGCAGCAGGGGGCGCTGCATCATGGTCGCTTGCATGGGTGTCTCCGCGCACTAAAGGTTGTTTTCTCTGTGTGGAGGTTCGCATTGCCAGGGGTTGTCCGTCTAGTGTTTGACACAAAAACCCCGCATCGAATTTTTCGATGCGGGGTAGTGGTGTTGGCTTGTGCCTTGTTACTTGCGCTATTAGCGGGCGACGCCGCCTACCGAACCCTGGCCGGATACGCCGAGGCTTGCATCGACATCGGTGTCTGCATCGGTGGAGGTGTCAGCGTCGCTATCGGTATCTACATCAGCGTCTGTGTCGGCGTCCACATCGGCGTCGGTATTTGCATCCGCGTCTGTATCTGTCTCGGTTGAGGTGCTGGTATCGGTATCTACGTCCGCGCCTACGTTGGCGTCAACACCCAGGCCAACTCCGGCGTCGCTGTCGGTTTCTGCGCTCGCGATGCCAGTGGCAAGTAAAAGTCCTAATGCTAAAGCGGTAAGAGTGCGCATGTGATCCCCTTGTGGATGATTGGTTGTCTTGGCCGAATAGGCCTTCGACCTGTGTCACCTGATCAGCATTACACAGAGCGCCTGAACCATGCCTTAATCTCGATCATGGTGGCACTAAAAAAGCCCTACGCTGGTAACCAGCGTGGGGCTTGATGCGCGTACTCAGGCGTTACGATTTATTCGCTGGAGATATTGGCACTGCCTGACGCGCTGCCTTGTACCGACGCACCGCCGTCAAGCGAGCCTTTTGCACGTTCGGCGGCGTTGTTTACGTCGTCCAGGCCGCGCTCGCGCTGCTGGTTGGCTTCGCTGGCAGCATTCGCGGCGCCATCAGTATTAATGTTGCCATCGGTGCTCAAGTCAGCTTCGGCACCACCGGTTACTTCGCCTGCGGCGTTACCGGTAGCGTTACTCGCCGCGTTGGCACCAAGTTCAGCATTTGCGCGACCCGCGGCTGAGGCGTTATTGCCCGCATTCGCTGCGTCTCCGGTAGCTTGCGCGCCTTGTTCAGCACGGGTTCTGCCTTGCGTGGCGGCATTGCCCGCAGCGTTAATAGCGTCTGTGCTATTAACGTTGCCACCAGCCTGGCCGCTGGCGCCGCTACCGTTGGCCCCAGTATTTGCATTGGCCCCGGTGTTGGCATCCGCGCCGGCTGAGACG
>JBDNIO010000202.1:0-1691 GCA_041688215.1 Salinisphaeraceae bacterium
GCGAGCGGGAGCCAGCGCAAACTTGCTTTGCGCTGGGCGATGGAGGACTCGGGCAGTATGCCCGATGTCCGATCCAACGAGCACAGGCCGGCAAACCAGGTGACCATGAAAACAATGTGGAAAGCTTTGAGCCAGAGCATGGTTAAGGTCCTTTATGAGGGTCGGCCTGTATGCGGGCACATGGATGTGCCCGCACGAACGCAGTGAGCAGGGGCCGATGCGGACTTGCTCCGCGTCGCGCGACGGAAGACTTGCGCAGGATGCGCAATGTCTGATCTAACCTGTCTCCGGCAAACCAGGTGACCATGAAAACAATGTGGAAAGCTTTGAGCCAGAGCATACGTATAACCTTAGTTCAGACCGGCCCGTTTTCGGCACAAGTTGAATTTGACGGGATATTGATCGGCACGGTATTACGTGTGACGAATTAAAGTGATGTCAGAAAATAATACCAGGGAGAAAACCATGCAAGGGTTCGGCGTGGCGGTAAGCGCGTATAAAATAATATTTTTTACGGGGTTTTGTGTTTTTTTAATCCCTGCGGGTCGAATTCCCCGCCGCTTGCGGCGTAAGCTTTATGGATGAGCGAATACATACACAAGAGCCAAAACGTCACGGTACTACTGTACCACTTGGTTTTTCCTGCAAAATACCGGCAAGTGGTGTTTGACGAACGCGTTGACGAGGTGCTCAAAAATATCTGTACGGAAATGAAGCGATGATAGGAAAGTACGTCAAAAATAAAGGCAATGAGTATCAGCTCGGACTGTTCTAAAATACCCCGTGGCTTGCCGCGGGGTTCTTTATTTCTTGGCAGTAGCGCGCATGCACAGGTTCAGGCCCAGGGATTGGCAAATAATCGGCTGGCGTTGAATATTGCTGTGGTCGGGACATTTCAGGATAGCGACAAGGACAATCGGCAGTGAGTTCTTTGGCGCCACGGATTTTGTTGTTACCACCGGCTGGGGGCCGGGCGAGTTGTTGTTATATGCCGAGGGTAGCAGCTCGCCACAGCCGGCAAAGCGACGCTTGCTCTATGCGCCTTGAGTGGACTGATCCGCGCTGGATGAGTTGGAGGCGATTCGCGATTACATCAGCCAGCATTCTCCCGGCAATGCGGTAGCGTTTATACAGCGGATTTTCGATATCACCGAAAAGCAACTTGTCGATTTTCCGCAAATCGGCCGCGGGGTGCCCAAGGCCGAGGATTCTCCCGACGACATCAGGGAGTTGTTGTTTGAAGGCTATCGCATTATTTACTGGCTAAAACGCGCCAATCATGTACGCGTGATCACAGTCCTCCGTGGTAGCCGGGATTTGGCCGGGGGGCAGAAAAAACCATGGTAGCATTAGGCTTTATCTCAGTTCGCCCCCGGTTTTCTATGGTGTGGTAATACATTCCGCAGACGAATATGATGCGAAGCGGCGTTACCAGTGTTCCGGGCTAACACATGCCCTACCAGACGCTCGCCTACACATCGCGATTGCGAGCAGGTTCATTCAGGAAATCGGGAAAAATGTATGATTGCAAGACCTGACCCTAATTGCTACGATCAGCTCGTCCTGAGGGAAAATGGGGTCTTGCATTAACACATGTCCTACCAGACGCTCGCCTACACATCGCTATTGCGAGCAGGTTCATTCAGGAAATCGGGAAAAATGTATGATTGCAAGACCCTGGTTGCCGTGAC
>JBDNIO010000029.1:0-6346 GCA_041688215.1 Salinisphaeraceae bacterium
GCCGAAGCAAGCCTCGATGTGTTAAACAACGACCTAAACCGTTTCAACTTATGACCCAGCCTAGACCGCTCATGCGGGAGACCCCACACCGGGGTAGAACTTGCTCTAAAGGGGCTTAAGTTAGCGCCATTCGTATCTGACATATATTCACCGAGGCACAGGCGAAAATGCATTTCGCCCAAATCAAACATAATTTGAGCCGTCATCGTGCGCTGCGGGTGCCGGGCAGGCGCCGGCTGATTCGTGCTGCTGTGGCCGTAGTACTCAGCGAGCGCGAAGCGGGCCTTAGCGTGTTATTGATGCGGCGCGCCCAGCGCGATGGCGACCCCTGGTCGGGAGATATGGCTTTCCCGGGTGGGCGTCTGAGCCGGCCAGACCTCGGGGGCGGCGCCGCCGCCTGCCGGGAAACACAGGAAGAAACGGGTTTGCAATTAGTGCAAGCAGACCGCATCGGTCGCCTGCATGACCGCGTTACCCGCGCCCATCGCCAGCCTCTGCCCATGGTGGTTAGCCCTTTCGTGTATGCGTTTCCGCGTGATGCCGGTGGCTGGCGGCTGAACCACGAAGTAGACCGAATTGTATGGGTGCCACTGGATTATCTGGTCGAACGCGGCAACCGTGCCAGAATGCAATGGCAGCTGGGCCCGCTTGCCTTGCCCCTGCCTTGTTATGATTATCAGGACCACCGTATCTGGGGCTTGACTTTGCTCATGCTCGACGAGTTGATGCGTATTGCCAGCCGATCGCGGTAATAGACGCAGGCTTGCGCGTTGCGGCGCAGCAATCTAGTGCGCCATGTTTTTTATCGCAATGCAGCAAACCAATATCCATGGGAGCTACAGCAGTTTTGGTAAGTTATTCACATTGCCTTCGGTGGAAAAGCTCAGTTTCCTCAAGTCAAGGCTGAAACCTGACCGTGCTTTTGGAAAATTATAAGTCGTTGTATTTATATGAAAAATTACCCCATTAAAAATAGCTATAGAACTAGATGAAGTTATTGTTACGAAATATAACCTGGCCTGTAAAAAACTTTTCCCCAAAGTTATCCACAGCCTTTTTGCACCTGCCAGACACGTTTTAATCCTGTCCTTGTCAACCGCATGAACCCGCGAAAAACAACGAGTCTGATCCTGCGAGTCGCCGTGCCGGCGCCGTTGCGAGGGTACTTTGACTATCTTCTGCCCGAGCATCTGCCGGCGCCCCAGCCCGGTGCGCGGGTGCGTATTCCTTTTGGCCGGCGGCAGCTGGTCGGCGTTGTCTTCAAAGTTGGCAATGAATCCGAGGTGGAAACAAAGCGGCTGCGGCCACTGACCAGCATCATTGACGATACGCCAATTCTGGATGAGCCCATGCGCGAGCTGTTGTCCTGGATGGCAAGTTATTACCACCACCCCATCGGCGAGGTGGTCGCAACCGCCTTGCCAGTGCGTCTGCGCAAGGGCGAGGCGGCCGAGCGAAAACCGCAGGTGGTATTGCGGCTCACCGCGCAGGGGATTGAGTGCACCCCCGAACAGTTCAAACGCGCGCCGCGGCAAGGCCAGATGTGGCAAACGCTGCTGCAGCAGCCGGATGGCATAAACATTGAAAGCCTGCGTGAAACGCCGGGTTACAACGCTGCCGTGCTGAGCCGGCTTGAAAGTGCCGGCCTCGCCGAGCGCTTCAATCGGCAAGGCCCGGCGCCGGCGTCGGGCGCGCGCCCGGCACCCGCCCCGGAGCTGAATCAGGAACAGGCCGCAGCGGTTGCGGCGTTGTCTGTGCAATCGGCCTTCAAATGCAGCCTGCTCGAAGGCGTAACCGGCAGCGGCAAAACCGAGGTCTATCTGGCGCTGGTGGAGAAGGTGCTGGCCACGGGCAGGCAGGCGTTGGTGCTGGTGCCGGAAATAGGCTTAACGCCGCAGTTGATTTCACGTTTTAATCAGCGTCTGAGTTCCAGGCTTGCCGTACTGCACTCGGGTTTGAATGACAGCGAACGGCTGGACGCCTGGCTGGCCGCGCGTGCCGGCGAGGCCGGGGTGGTACTGGGCACGCGGTCCGCGGTTTTGACGCCCTTGCACCGCCCGGGCCTGATCATAATCGACGAAGAGCATGATGCGTCTTACAAACAGCAGGACGGCCTGCGCTATTCGGCGCGCGATGTGGCGGTAAGACGTGCGCAGCAGCACAACATCCCCATCATTCTTGGCTCGGCCACGCCCGCGCTAGAGTCCCTGCAGAATGCATTAACCGGGCGTTACCAGCATCTGCGCCTGCATAGCCGTGCCGGGGCGGCGCAAAAACCTGTGATGCGGCTGATCGATGTGCGTGCGCAAACGCTTACCGAGGGGTTGTCTCCTGCCTTGGTGGGCAGCGTGCAAACGCATCTGGATGCCGGCGGTCAGGTACTGTTATTCCTGAATCGCCGGGGATACGCGCCGGCGCTGGTGTGCCATGACTGCGGGTGGGTGGCGCCGTGCGACCGCTGCGATACGGGCATGACCCTACACCGCGGCGGGCGGCATTTATGTTGCCATCACTGCGGCGCGCAGCGGCTGCCGCCCCGGGCTTGTGATAACTGCGGCGGTCAGGAATTACTGGCGGTGGGCGAGGGCACCGAGCGTATTGCGGCTGCCCTGCGCGGGTT
This sequence comes from Salinisphaeraceae bacterium, assembly GCA_041688215.1. Classification (GTDB taxonomy): domain Bacteria; phylum Pseudomonadota; class Gammaproteobacteria; order Nevskiales; family Salinisphaeraceae; genus JBDNIO01. Next base: position 2,621 of record JBDNIO010000029.1, read on the forward strand.
ATTTCCCGGCGTACCCATGGCGCGTTTTGATCGCGATACGTTAACCCGGAAAGGCAGCATGGAAGCACGTCTGCAGGAGGTTCGTGAAGGCAAAGTACGCTTGCTGGTGGGCACGCAAATGCTGGCTAAAGGCCACGATTTTCCGGATTTATCGCTGGTCGGCGTGGTGAATTCGGATCACGGATTATTCTCTGCGGATTTCCGGGCGTTGGAGCGCATGGCGCAATTAGTCACCCAGGTCGCAGGCCGTGCCGGGCGCGGCCAACGCGCTGGCGAGGTGCTGCTGCAAACGCGACATCCCGATCACCCACTTTTGCGGCTCCTAATCAGCGAGGGTTACCACCCGTTCGCACAGGCCACACTGGCAGAACGTGAGGCTAGCGGCCTGCCGCCATTCGGGCATCTGGCGTTATTGCAGGCCGAATCGCCGCAACCGGCCGCCCCGCCGGCATTTCTGGACGCAGCCGCGCAGGCCGCGTATGACCTGAATCTGCCCGGGGTGGAATTGTGGGGGCCGATACCGGCGCCGATGGAGCGCCGCGCCGGACGCACCCGTGGCCATTTGCTGCTGCGTGCGCAAAAGCGCTCGGCTTTGCATCAGTTGCTACACGTCTGGATTCCTGTGATAGAAAAGTTGCCCCTGGCGCGACGTGTTCGCTGGGCTATTGATATAGACCCGCAGGACTTGATTTAGCCAACTTAACCTAGTGCCCTGAATCCAAAGTTCATTGCATTATTTCGGTGTCTTTTTCCGCAATACGGCGTTGCAACTCCTCGCCATAGCTACGGCTATGACCCGTCGTCGCGCCTTGTTTTGCGAAAAAATACACTCGAAATTTCTTCATCGAACTTCAGACTCAGGACACTAGCCGCTGCGCTGCACAAACAGTACACTTGCACGCCCCCGGACACCCCGAAACACTTGAGTTAACGTTGAAGACCCAGCTACAGAGCCTGTTGCTAGAAGCCGTCGCCGCCGCCCTGCCGGACGTGCCCACGCCGGACGCGCCGCATATCGAGCGTACCCGCGACCCAAAACATGGCGATTTTGCCACCAATATCGCCATGACTCTGGCGCGCGAGGCCAAACGCCCACCGCGTGAACTGGCGGAAAAAATTGTGGCGGCGTTGCCGGCTTCTGACGCAATAACACGCGCAGAAATCGCCGGGCCGGGTTTTATCAATTTCCATTTGGCGCCGGGCGCCTTTCGCGCGGTAATCGCCGATATTCTGGATCAGGGCGAGGCTTACGGCCGCAGTAAAACCGGCGGCGGCGAAAAAATCGTAATCGAGTTTGTATCCGCCAATCCCACCGGTCCACTGCACGTTGGACATGGGCGTGGGGCGGCGGTCGGCGATTGCCTGGCGCGGTTGCTTGAAGCCACCGGCTGGGCCGTGACCCGCGAGTTTTATTACAACGACGCGGGCAATCAGATCGACAATCTCGCGCACTCCGTGCAGGCGCGTTGCCGTGGCCTCACGCCCGACGATAGCGCATGGCCCGAGGACGGCTACCGCGGCGACTATATTGCCGACGTAGCGCGTGCCTATCTGGACGGCGAATCGGTGGCCGCCGATGATCGCAAAGTCGTGGCTGCCGCCGATGCTGATGACTTGGCAGCCATCCGTGAGTTCGCGGTCGCCTACCTGCGCCGTGAACAGGATGCGGACCTCAAGGCCTTCGGCGTGTATTTCGACGTCTATTCGCTGGAATCCGCGCTGTATGCGGGCGGCCAGGTTGAGCAGACCGTTCAAACGCTAACCGCTGCCGGCCATACCTACGAGGCAGACGGCGCGCTGTGGCTCAGGACCACCGATTTCGGTGACGATAAAGACCGCGTGATGCGCAAGGCCGGGGGCGGTTATACCTATTTCGTGCCGGATGTGGCTTACCACGTGGGCAAATGGCAACGGGGTTATACGCGCGCGATTAACGAACAAGGCGCAGACCACCACGGCACAATCGCCCGCGTCCGCGCTGGCTTGCAGGCGCTTGATATCGGTATTACCAAGGGTTGGCCGGACTACGTGCTGCACCAGATGGTTACGGTGATGCGCGGCGGGGAAGAGGTCAAGCTGTCCAAGCGCGCCGGTTCCTATGTGACGCTGCGCGATCTGATCGAGGAAGTGGGCTGCGCTGCGACCCGCTATTTTCTGGTCGCGCGCAAATCCGATTCACATCAGACTTTCGATATCGACCTGGCGCGCAGCCAGTCCGAGGAAAATCCGGTTTACTATATTCAGTACGCGCACGCGCGCATCTGCAGCGTCGAGCGCCAGCTAGCCGAAAACGGCCTGGACTTTGCACGTGACCAGGCCGATATCACCCGCCTGGACAACGCCCATGAACAACGCCTGATCGCGGAGCTCGCGCGTTATCCGGAAGTAATCGAGGCAGCGGCGGCCGACAATGCAGTGCAAAGTCTGCCGCATTATCTGCGCAACCTCGCGGACGCGTTCCACAGTTACTATAACGCGCATATGTTTCTGGTGGACGAGGCAGATTTGCGCAACGCGCGCTTGGCGCTGGTGTTCGCTACTCGTACAGTTATCGCTAACGGTTTGACGCTGCTGGGCGTATTTGCCCCGGAAAGCATGTAATGGCAAGAGACTATTCATCCCGAGCCGGCTCCCAGAAAAACAAAAAGAAAAAGCCGCGCCGCCGCGCCGCCGCAAAACCGAAAAACACCGGGCCACCCGGCTGGGTGCTGTTGTTCTGCGGCCTGTGTATCGGGCTGGTCATCGCTGCCGGGGTGTATGTATTCGGGCGCCCCGCGGGCAGTCCGGGCATCAGTATCGAGATTGCCGGTATTCCCGGCACTAAAAAAGTGGCTGAAGAAAAACCTGCCCAGGAAGAGGTCAAGCCGGAAAAGCCGCGTTTTTCCTTTTACGAAATGCTGCCCAATTACGAGGTGGTGATCCCGGAAGAAGAATATGTGGAGCCTGAGGGCGGCCACAGCCCGGCCGAGCCAAAAAGCCAGACCACGACCCCGAAAATACAGGAGCCTGGCCGTTACGTGATTCAGGCCGGTTCGTTCACCAACTATGACGATGCGGACCGCCGCAAGGCCGGGCTTGCCCTGCTGGGTGTGGAGTCGGAAATCGAGCAGGGCAAGAATTCTTCCGGGAGCACGGTTTACCGGGTGCGTACACTGCCCGTGGATAATCTTGAGCAGATCAATACCACATTAAAGCGTCTACGCAGCGAGGGTATTGATACGCTGGTGATGCGGTATAAAGGTTAACCACCTCGCTACAAAAAACCTTTCACGACACACAAAACGTTAACCACAAAGAACACTAAGAACACAAAGGAAGAGGTTTTCGTGTGTTTTGCTCCCCTTTGTGTTCTTAGTGGTTTTTAATTCTTCTATTTCTATTCTTGGCGTGTTTGCTTGCTAGATTTCCTCGCCGAGATAACCGCTGACCACCTCCTCCCATTCATCGCTATTGATAATATCCAGTAATTCCCGATTAATTGCTTCGCGCAGTGGGCTACCGGCCGGCAAGGCAATGGCGTAATCCTGACGCTCGAACGTACCCGGCAATACGCGTGTGCGTTTCGGGTATTCCTGATTGGCCAGATATTTAACCGCGCAGCGAAAATCTCGGGGGCTTGCCCCCGAGCTGGATAGCTTACAATGGCATTAGCCATTGTGGGGTATCCGACTTATGGACTTGCGTCGAAATACGCATCACGTATTCAGAATAATGTATCACTTTGTA
>JBDNIO010000203.1:0-2870 GCA_041688215.1 Salinisphaeraceae bacterium
AGGACAAACGTTTCGCCGCCAGCCTATAAAGGGCCGGTTTCAGCTAAAAACGCTTCTATTTTTTCAGCGACCGCTTGCGGTTGTTCCAAATGCAACATGTGCCCGCAGCCGGGTAGCACTTCGCGCTTGAAGTTTTTGAACGCAGCACGGCGTGTATTCATGTCCTGGGCCGGCACCCATTGATGCACCGGGGAATCGCCGCCGTCCAGGCAAAACACTTCGGCGGTTACCTGTTTCCACACCGCCATTGCATGTTCGGGGATGAAGCCATAAGGCGAGGCCACGAAATGGCGCGGGTCGGTGGCCAGATGAATACGGCCATCGTTTGTTGGGCGTGACCAGTCCCTGGCCAGGCGTTCGATGTGCTCGGGTTTTAATTCCGGGTAACGTCGGCGTATTCTGGAACTTAGCTCAGCTACATCCGCGTAGGTTTTGGCCGCCGGTGGATTAGTCTCGGCATCCAGCCACTCGCGGTAGCGATCTGGCACCATTTCCACGGTCCGTGCGGGCACATTTAACGCATCCAGGCAGACCAGATGCGATACGCGTTGCGGCCGCAAACCGGCATAAAGACTGGCCACGGTGGCGCCCATACTGTGCGAAACCAGGCGCACGGGCGCATCCCCGGCATAGTGTTTGATGATCACTTCCAGGTCAGCGATGTAATCCGGAAACCAGTAACCGCGCGGATCCTGTTCGCTGTCGCCGTGGCCGCGCCAGTCCGGCGCGATCAGGCGCCAGTCCTGTCGCATGGCGTCTACCAGGGGCGCGTAACTTGCGCCGGTATCCAACAGTCCGTGCAGCAGAAAAACCAGCGGCGCTTGCGGATTGCCCCAGTGCCGCAGGTTACAGCGCAAGCCGCGCACGGGCAGGGTTTGGGTCTGGCAGTCTGGGTTCATCTTCAATCAGGCGGTGGATCGGCTGCGGCAGTGTAGCCCAATTTGGCAGGCGTGCATGAGGGCGGTACGGTCGATTCGCATGTTAGAATCCGGCCCCATACGCAAGGGTCGAAGAGGACTGTTTCAAGAGTGATTGCAAATAATTCCGCCGGGGTCAACGCGGCCATTGGCTTCAAGGGCCGCATGATGACGTTGACGGTGCTGGAAATCAGTAGCCTGGATTTGCAAATTATTGAGCAGGCGTTGACTGCGCATGTACAGAAATCCCCCGATTTTTTCCGCAACATGCCGGTTTTGCTGTCCCTGCCGCAGGCGCGGATTGACTTGCCCGCCCTGGTGGCCTTGTTGCGGGCACAGCATCTGATGCCGGTGGCCCTGTCTAATCCCAGCGCCGAGCAGGTGGACGCCGCGGCTGCAGCCGGCTTGGGCGTGCTCAATACCGCACCGGGCGAGAACCGCACAGCAGCCCGGCCGGCGGCTCCGGAAGCCGCGCCGGTTGTGCGTGAGGCACCGCCGAGCCGTAGCGAACAGACCCCCACCAAATTCATCACCGCGCCGGTGCGCTCCGGTCAGCAAATCTACGCGCGCAATTCCGATTTGATTGTGACCGCCGCAGTAAGCGAGGGCGCGGAGATTATCGCTGATGGCCATATCCATGTGTACGGCGCGTTGCGTGGGCGCGCACTGGCCGGCGCCACCGGCGACCATCATGCGCGTATTTTCTGCCGCCGCTTTGAAGCTGAGCTGGTAGCGGTGGCGGGGTGCTACCAGGTGGCGGAGGATATGCAGGAAGCCGTGCGGGGCAAGGCCGTGCAGGTGCGCCTGAGTGATGATAATTTACTGATGGAATTACAGGAGTAAGGTTTAGTGGCCAAAATTGTAGTAGTAACCTCCGGCAAGGGTGGTGTGGGTAAAACCACCACCGCCGCCTCGTTTGCCACCGGCCTGGCCAGGCGCGGCCACAAGACGGTGGTGATAGATTTTGACGTGGGCCTGCGTAATCTGGATCTGATCATGGGTTGCGAACGGCGCGTGGTTTACGACTTCGTGAACGTGATCAGCAAGGAAGCCAACCTGAAACAGGCGCTGATCCGCGACAAGCGGGTCGATAATCTGTACATCCTCGCGGCCTCGCAAACCCGAGATAAAGACGCGTTGACTTATGACGGCGTCGAGCGTGTGCTCAACGAGCTGGCCGAAGATTTTGAATACATCATCTGTGATTCGCCGGCCGGTATTGAGCGCGGTGCCATGATGGCCATGCACTTTGCCGATGAGGCGCTGGTCGTGACCAACCCGGAAGTCTCTTCGGTGCGCGATTCGGACCGTGTGCTGGGCATGCTAGCGAGCAAGACCAAACGCGCCATGAACGGCGGCGATCCGGTCAAAGAGCATCTGGTGATTACCCGTTATGCGCCCGAGCGTGTCGGCAAGGGCGAGATGCTGTCGCTGGAAGACGTGGGCGAAATTCTTGCGATACCGCTGATGGGCGTAATCCCCGAAGCCGAAGCGGTGCTCAATGCCTCCAATGCCGGTGTGCCGGTGGTGCTGGAGGACGCGGCCAATGCGGGCCAAGCCTATGGCGACCTGGTGGCACGCTTCCTGGGCGAAGAGCGCCCCATGCGTTTCGTTGATGCCAAAAAAGGCCTGTTCAAACGCTGGATGGGGAGGGGCGCATGAGCTTGCTGGACTTTTTCCGCGCCGAGAAAAACAGCTCGGCGCAAATGGCCAAGGAACGCTTGCAGGTGGTAGTCGCGCACCGGCGCACCGGACGCGGCGATCACCCGGATTATTTTCCAAAGCTGCAAAAAGATTTGTTGCGCGTCCTGCGTAAATACGTAAAAGTGAATGACGACGCAGTGCAAATGGGCATCGAACGCGAGGGCGATATGGAAATACTGGAGTTGAATATCACGTTGCCTGAAGCGCCGAAGTAGCCCGCATGGCGTAGCCGCGCCGCGATAAGATTAC
>JBDNIO010000006.1:0-13256 GCA_041688215.1 Salinisphaeraceae bacterium
ATAAAGGGGAAAGCTTTTTAGACGTGGTGGGACGCAGGCGTAAAAAGCCAGACATCAATAATCGCCAGACGAGTACCGCCGTGCCCCGGATGGAGCGGGTTTTGATCAGCACTGTTCATTGGCGTGATGTCCTCCTACACAAGCAATGGCCGACGCTTAGCGTCGGACCGGCGGAGCTCGCACTCTGCGAGCCATCCGCATTTAACCTCGAACACCTCGAACACCTCGTTATGAACCATTGTATGATTCTTAACTCGGTGGCCGGAAATGCGGGGGAAGATCAGTTCGTTGCTTACAATGCATGCCTAACTACCAGTGCCGCTAAGCCTATGAAACAAGCAAGTTGGGCAAAAAAGAAAATAAATCGTATAAACGCAACCGTGTTTGTCTGCGTGAAGGCCACATGCGTGATCGACTGACCGATTCGCGCTAGTACGATCACCGCCGCTAGAATGTCGATCAATCCGCCAGAGAGATTGCTCGCATACAGTGCGAATACGATCGCGCCAAACACGGGCAGATTCTCTATACAGTTCGCGTGTGCCCGCATCGCCCGGCTGTACCAGTTATCACCCTGGACGTTATCCGCCCGAAAGGCCTTAATTTCTACCCGGCCAGTCAGGATTCTCGTCCAGCGGTAAATACCAATAGTGAACAGCAAGAGCAATACCGTCCACAGCGCAAATGCCAGAAGCATCCATACGGGAAATGACATTTTTTACCTCATCATTGGATGTTGCTGCATAAAGCGGCACTGCCCGGCCACGGGCGCGTGAAAGTATTTAATTTGGCAACAGCACATAACCCGCTTGCTGATATTTGGCCAGCGCCGCCAATGCGCCCAGCACCACCTTGACGTTGCTATCCACCCAGGCACTGTCAAAGTCATTATGCGCCAGCGCCTGACCGCAAACGTAGACTTCGACGCCCGCGTCGGCCAGCGCCTGCAACAGCGGCGTATTGGGGTTATCCATATCGAATTTGGCCTGGTAGTAGCCATTATCAAGCACACCTGCTGTGGCCTTGCCGTGCACTACTGCAACGATATGCAGATTCTTTTTTGGCACGCCGGCCAGTGTATACAGGTTTGCCAGGCGCGCTGCGCCCTCCAGGCCACGCGTTAATTGATCGGGTGATTTCGCACCCTTGGTCACATCCAGTAACAGTCGATGCTGCTGCTTGGGATCAGGCCGCGCCAGTGCGTCTAGATAATCACGGACCTTGCCGTAATTCTCAATTAAGGGATACTGCCAAGTATCCGTATCAGCCGACGCCGTGGCGGGCGCAAGCATGAAAACAAGCAGCAAAATCTGAAACATTAAGCCGGGACTGGGTCGCATAGTTACCTCGCTTTTGAGAGTCTTGGAGGAAGTGGGCATGACGCGGTATGTGCACCGCATTCTCAGCATGGCCCTCACGCCATTCTTCGGCTTCGCGCACATCCAACAACACCGCACCCGCGTCGTAGGCCTGTTTGGCACTGTCCAACGACACCGTGCCGGCCCGGCGCTTGGCGGTATTCACCAGCTTGTGTGCGCTGTCGCCCCGAAAGCTATCGATAATAGCTTGAAACGTTGCGCCAGCTTCCGGCTGAGACTATTGGATTCGGACATGGCTTAACCCTGGCTCTCTGGTTTGCCGGCGGAGTGCCAGGCGACGTAGCCCTCCAACCGCTCGCTGCTTGATATGATTCAATGCGTTTCAGGCGACCTTGCCGCAAGCCAGGTTCGCCGGCACCGCCACATCCATCATGGCCGGATCGGGCAGGTCGAGGTTACGCATGATTTCGGCATATTCTTCGGCTGATTTGCCGGCCAACCGCGGATTATGTTTACGCTCTTCAGCGATGCTGGACACGGTAAAGCCCTTGTAGTCGTGCGCGGGATAAACCAACGTGTCATCGCCCAGGGTGAACAACTTATTTACAATAGAATCGTAGGATTTGTAGGGGTCTCCACCCTGGAAATCAGTCCGTCCGGAGCCGCGAATTAACAGCACATCACCGGTAAATACCGCGCGCTGGCGTTCGCCGCTGCCGTCGAGCACAAAGCTGAAGGACTCATCGGTGTGGCCTGGGGTATACAGCGCGTCCAGACGCACGCCATCCACGTTAACGCTCTCGCCTTCGCTTACCTGCTGGCTGACGCATTCGGCCTGGGTGAATTCGCCCATGATGGTCACGCAGCCGGTATGCTCGCGTAAATCACCCAGCGCGGTAACGTGGTCGGCGTGGGTGTGGGTGTCGATGGCCCGCACCAGCTTTAGGTCAAGCTGGTTGATCAGTCCCAGGTAGGCATTGGTCTGGCCTTTAACCGGATCAATTATCAGCGCTTCCCGGCCCTGACCGGACGCGATCAAATAGGTATAGGTGCTGGATTCTCTATCAAATAGTTGACGAAAAAGCATGACTGGCCTCTAATGTTCATAAATAGTATGAACTTTGATATCTCTGCCCACACAATATACTCTATAGGGTATATTTTCAATGCACCGGAGCCGCTGCATGAACGCACAACAAGCACAAAATACCCTGCATGAGGTTTTAATTGTCGGTGGCGGCACAGCTGGCCTGTCTGTGGCCGCGACCCTGCTGCGACGCCAGCCGAATCTGAACGTGGCGGTGATCGAACCCAGCGAGGACCATTACTACCAACCCGGCTGGACCCTGGTCGGCGGCGGCGATATGACCGCCCAGGCCACCCATCGCCGTGAAGCCGATCTAATGGCGGACCATGCGACCTGGATTAAGCAGGCTGCAGCATCTTTCCAACCCGACCACAATCAGGTCACACTGGCCAATGGCGATATCGTTGGCTACAAATATCTGGTCGTTGCCGCCGGGCTGAAACTGGACTGGGACAAAATCGAGGGCCTCACCGAAACCCTGGGCCAAAACGGCGTGACCTCCAACTACCGCTATGATCTCGCGCCCTACACCCACGAACTGGTGGAATCCTTCAGCGGCGGTGACGCGCTGTTCACGCAACCGGCGATGCCGATCAAGTGCGCCGGTGCGCCACAAAAAGCGCTGTATTTATCCGCCGACAGATTTCGCCAGCGCGGAGTACGGGCCAACGTCGGTTTCTATAACCAGGGCGGCGCCATGTTCGGCGTGCCCGCTTACGCCAAGGCGCTGGATAAAGTCATGGCCGGTTACGGCGCCACGCCGTATTTCAAACACGATCTGATAGCAGTCAATGGCGACAAACAGGAGGCCACTTTCCAAACCGAAGACGGCCCGGTAACCCGCCACTTCGACCTGCTGCACGTGGTGCCGCCGCAGCCCGCGCCCGACTGTATTAAGAACAGTCCATTGGCCGGTGACGCCGGCTGGGTCAGTGTGGATAAGAACAGCCTGCGACATACGCGATATGACAACGTCTGGGGTTTGGGCGATTGCACCGACACCCCCAACGCCAAAACCATGGCTGCCGTGCGCCGGCAATGTCCGGTAGTGGTCGCGGGATTAATGCAGGCGCTTGGCCATGTTGGCCATGGCAGCAGCAATGCCACATACGACGGCTACGGCGCCTGCCCGCTGACTACTGAGCATGGCAAAGTGATGCTGGCGGAATTTCGCTACGGTGGCGAGGTAGTGTCCAGTTTCCCGCTGGACCCAAGAGTGCCGCGCCGCCTGAACTGGTGGATGAAGTGCCACTTCTTTCCGTGGCTGTACTGGAACGTCATGCTCAACGGCCGCGACTGGCATTGGCCGACGCCCAAGCCGCGGCCTGCGCTAACGCAATAGCGGGCAAGTTTAGAGGGCGAACTTATCCACCACGCAGTAACAATACACCGTACTCTTCAAACCCGATCGTATGCGGACTGCATAGCTTCTCGTCGGCAGCGCCCCATACCCAGGTCGGCGGAGCAAACAGTCGGTGCATCGCGTCCAGAGGACAATCAAAGGGCGGCCCACCGGGCTTGCCCGTTTGCATGAATAACGCCGCCAGCACCCCGCCCGGCCGCAGCCACTGGGCGAGACGATCGGCATAGGCCGGCCACTGGCTTGGCGACAGTGCACACAGGCAAGTTTGCTCGTAAATCAGATCGAACGGGCCATCCGCCGGTGACCACTCGAATAAATCCGCCTGCTCGATATTCGCACGCAGACCGTCTGTGACCAGGCGTTCGCGTAATGACTGCACGGCGCTGGGTGCCGAGTCGATCGCAGTGACCGCCCAGCCCGCGCGCGCCAGCGTCACAACTTCGTAACCACGTCCGCACCCAGGCACCAGCGCCCTGCCCGGCGGCAACGCATCGTCAGCCAGCCACTGCATCAACGCCGGATTGGCGCCACCCCGGTCCCACGCGGTTTCACCACTGCGGTACTTGGATTCCCAGTCGACGGCGTCGGTCGGTGTATTCATTGAAGACTGACCGGTTAGCCAGCAGCCATCGCTTCGGCTTGTTGCTTGCCGTTGGCAATTGCTTCAGCTTTGGCGTCTGGCCCGGACAGGGTCGACTCCACAAATATTTCCTGAATATCGGTGAAGCCGATAAAGCCAAGCACCTGTCGCAGATAGCTGCTTTGGGCATCCAGGCCTTGTGTCTCTGTACCCGGTGCGTAAGCGCCGCCGCGGGCATAAATGGCGACCGCTGGTTTACCGGTGACCAGGCCCGTGTAGCCGTCCTCCGAGGTGAAGGAAAACGTCAATCCCGGTTGCACCAACACATCGATATAGTGTTTTAACTTGTAGGGAATGCCAAAATTCCACATTGGCAGCGAAAACAGCAGCCTGTCGGCCGCTTTGAACTGCGACGCAATCCGCTCCACCGCCTGCCAGGCTTCTAGCTGAGCCTGCGTGTGCGACTCACCCTGGAAAATTGCGTACTTGGCGTCGATGGTCGCGCCATCGAATTCGGGCAAATCCGTATCCCAAAGGTTAAGCGTCTCCACCGTGTCTTGCGGATGCTGTGCACGGTAAACCTCAAGATAATGCGAAGCGACTGCGATGGATGCCGACCGTTCGGCTCGCGGGGACGCCTGAATATAGAGTAATTTTGCCATTTTTTGTGCCTCTTCTTGCTGCTTAGTGTGATTAAAAAGGCTCGCGGCGACGTTAACTGATACCCATAAAATGCGCGGTGAGCATCGCGCCGCCCATCACTATAATGCCCAACGCGAACATCTGTTGCAGTACCGGCCCAGCCAGGCGCGCAGCCAGACGACGGCCCAGAAACATGCCCGCGATACCGCCGAGCACGAATAAGCCGGTGATTGCCCAGGGCAACTCACGGCCGCTAACTACCGCGGCGCCCACACCCGAGACGCCGATAAGCGTGATCACCAAAAGTGAGGTTGCCACGGCGCGATGAATACTCATCTGCGTCACCAGCGACAACGCCGGCACAATGAGAAAACCACCACCCACGCCGAAGAATCCCGACAAGAAACCTACAATCAGGCCGATTGCAGCAAGTGCCGCACTGCAGGGCGCGTTCAGACGCAAAACGCCGTCTTCGCTATAGCGGCACACCGCCCCACCCCCGGCCATACCCGCCGCCGCAGAAAGACCCGCACGAACAACCCCAGATTCCTCCGGCTGGCTACGTGCACGCGCAAACATGCGCATGCCCACCACTAACATGAGCAGCGCGAAACCCACAACAATAACGGCGTCCGCAACGGCGCCGCCGATGACCACACCCAACGGCGCCGCCAGCATGCCAGTGGCGGCAAAGATCAAAGCCACGCGGGTTTCGACCAATCCGATACGCATAGCATCTGTGGCACCGACCGCGGCCGTCATCGCAACTGCGGCCAGTGAGGTTGACACGGCGGCCTTGGCGCCCAAACCCAGCCCGTATATCAGCAGCGGCACTGCCAAAATAGAGCCGCCGCCCCCGGTCAGGCCCAGCGCCAATCCAACGATAATGCCGAATAGAATGGTCATCGTGAAGACGCCTCTGAATGAGATTTTATGTCACTGCTGACCATGTTATTTCCATTTGCATTATATACACTAGGGAGTATAGCATCTGACTGACAAGCGAAAAACAAGAGAAGCCTGCCATGACCGAATTCACCCCCTATAGCGCACTTGCCGGCGGCGCCCTCATCGGCCTCGCCGCAGTTTTGATGATGGCGTTTAACGGCCGTATTTCCGGTGTGTCCGGGATGTTCCACAACGCGGTGAGTACGAGTGATGGCCGCGGTTGGCGGCTGATGTTTTTACTGGGACTGGTGCTCGGCGGTTGGCTTTACGTGGCCATGTTCCCCGGGGATTTAGCAACCCGCGAAGGTTTCCCTATCAGCCTGTTGGTGGTTGGCGGTTTCGTCGTCGGTTTCGGTACGCAGCTGGGTTCCGGCTGCACCAGCGGTCATGGCGTGTGCGGCATCTCACGACTGTCGGCCCGCTCCATCGCAGCAACGGCTATGTTTATGCTCACCGGGTTTATCAGCGCCTTCGCTTTACGGCATCTACTGGGAGTAGGCGCATGAAACAGGTCAGCGCATTAATCGTAGGCATTATTTTTGGCCTGGGTCTGTCGTTGTCGCATATGGTCGATCCGGACAAGGTCATTAACTTTTTGGATTTGTTCGGTCACTGGGATGCCAGTCTGGCCTTCGTAATGGGCGGCGCGATACTGGTTACCTTTCCGGGCTACCGCTGGGTTTTGGGCCGTAAGAAACCACTGTTTGACCAGCGCTTCCATCTGCCGACCGATAATCGCCTGGATATGGCATTAATGACCGGGGCAGCCCTGTTCGGGCTCGGATGGGGCTTATCCGGCTATTGTCCCGGACCCGCCGTTGCGGCGCTTACTATTAACCCACATGAGGCGTTCGTGTTTATCCCGGCCATGATTGCGGGCGGTCTGGCTGCACGGTGGTTACGGGGTTCCCCGACAAGCAAGGCCGCTACTTCTCAGTGATTAATCACCCGCATGCTGGCATGGGCGGCGATTGCCTCCGACGCATACGCGTTCTACTAGTAAATATCCCCTTAGATTTATCTGTTAGTCTGGCTGCACCATCCAGGGGACTAATTTCGGGTGTAATGCACGTACAACCACAACGCTAGCACCCATCATCTATCAGGACGGCTCAAATGGATTTCAAACCACAAACCCAAGTCCCCGAACTGCGTGTGCCACTGGTCGGCGGTGCGCAGTGGGATCTGTCTGCCCAGAAGCCCAAGAACTTTACGCTAGCTGTGTTCTATCGGGGCCTGCACTGCCCGATCTGCAAAGGTTATTTGCAGGATTTACAGCAGCGGCTTGCGGAGTTTCGAAATCGCGGTGTTGAATCCATTGCGATCAGTGCAGATACACAAGAACGCGCCGAGCAAACCGCGCAGGACTGGGAGATCGACGAGCTGGCGCTAGGCTATGGGCTATCGCTGGATACGGCGCGCGAATGGGGTCTGTTTATCTCCGAGGGTATTAACGAGAAAGAGCCGAAAGAATTTTCCGAGCCCGGTTTATTCCTGGTGCGACCCGATGCCACGTTATACGCAGCTTCGATCCAGACCATGCCCTTCGCCCGACCTTCTTTCAAGGAGCTGGGTTCGGCGCTGGATTTTGTGATCGACAAGGATTACCCCGCACGCGGTGAAGCATGAGTGTTACTGGGCGGCAACGCTAAAACGCGACTGCCCGCCTGCCTGTGGGTAATTCAGCATGGCCGTGATCAGCGTGACATCGAGCAACAAGTCGGGAATTAGGCGATAGCGGAATACCGCCAGGATCGCAGCAACCGGTTCCGGGCCAGGCGCACGCGGCGTCGTAAGCTTGGTAACCAGATGCTCCGCGGCCAGCGTCTCAGCCAGTGCGAGCAGCGATTGCTTACGTTGCCCGTAACTCTCACTACCCACGTGCGTCCGCACCGCGCGCCACGTCTGGTCTAGAAACGCCGGAGTATTGGCCAACCCCCGGTAGTAGCTGGCCACGCCAGGGTGTTGGTGTTTTTGCTGGATGTCCTGCAACAGCTTGCGGAATCCAGGTTCTATAAGGTCTCACTGGATTCCGGGCCTTCGCCCGGAATGACCGGTACGAGTTTATGGGACAGCAGTGATCCGAATTGATTGGTATATCGTGGACACGGGTCTCGAACATGCGGCTATGTCTTGTATTAGCCAAACATCTGCGAAAGTAAACCTGTACGCGTTTAGGCTGACTCATACTACGCAGACCACCCTGGTAACATCGGAAAATAAGACCGGGCAAAAGCGGACTATGATCATTTTATGACTAGCATTATCGAACTATTCTGCGCCCCCCACTGCCGCCATTGCGACACCGCCGCACAGCAACTGCGCGCCTGGCTGTCCGAACGCGATGTAAGCTTACAAACCAAAAATATATTGGACCACGTCGACCGGGCGGTCGATCTGGGTATCCTGCGCACGCCGGCACTGGTCGTAGATGATGAGTTAGTACACCAGGGGCAGCTGAGTGATCGCCGATTGATGCAGCTATTTGGAGCATCGAGATGCCCGGAATAAGCATTGGCGAGGCCGCTGAACGCACCGGCCTGACCGCCGACACCCTGCGCTACTATGAAAAAATCGCTCTGCTCCCGCGTATCGCCCGTGACCCTGGCGGGCGCCGACGTTACGATCAACGCGATCTGTCGCGTCTGCGCTTCATCCAGCGCGCCCAACGCTGCAATTTTTCGCTGAAAGAAATCGGCCAGCTGCTGCAGCTGCGCAATACCCAGGAGGCAGTGCGGCCGCAGGTGCAGCGCCTCACCGAACATAAATTAGAAGAGATCAAAACCCAACTTGCCGATTTAACACATTTACAGGCCGAACTGGAATTGTTGCTTAACCTGTGCCGCGGCAGTGACCAGGGGTGTCCCATAATCGAAGGGCTGGACCAGAATGCTTAAATTTCAAACGATAAACCTGCTGATATATGGCGCAGCGGCAATCGCTGAAATTGCCGGGTGCTTCGCCGTCTGGGCCTGGTTGCGCCAGGACAAAAGTGTTTGGTGGTTACTCCCGGCATAGCATCATTGGTGTTGTTCGCGTATCTGTTAACCCACATCGATACAGACTTTGCCGGCCGTGCCTATGCCGCTTACGGCGGAGTCTATATCACGGCCTCGCTGGCCTGGTTGTGGCTGGCGGAAAGTGTATGGCCCTCGCTCTGGGATTTGACTGGCGCGGGCCTGGCTGTGCTCGGCACGCTGGTTATATTGATCGGTGCACAACTCGCGCGTTAACCCGCACAACAGGATAATTGCTCGATATCCTTGGTGAAAGTTTGAGCGCAAAGCTTGAGAGCCTCTACGTGCACCAGGTAGGGGAACAACATCTCGCCCAGTGCCTCGACGGTCATACCCTGGTGTACGGCCAGCGCCGCGGTCTGGACCATCTCGCCCGCCTCGGGGGCCAATATCTGAGCACCGAGCAGGCGATCGGTTCCGGCTTGTGCCACCAGCTTGACGAATCCGCGGGTCTCGAAGTTGGCCAAGGCGCGCGGTACGTGTTCCAGGGATAGCGTGCGGGTCTCGGTTTCGATGCCACGCGCCTGCGCCCGGATCTCGTCCAGACCTACGGTAGCGACCTGCGGATCAGTAAATATCACCGCCGGCATGGCGGACAGGTCGAGTGCCGCGTTGCCGCCGGTCATGTTGACTGCGGCGCGGGTGCCACCGGCGGCGGCGACGTAAACGAATTGCGGAAGATTTGTGCAATCGCCAGTGGCGTAGATGTACGCGGCGCTGGTGCGCAGTTGTTCATCCACGATGACCGCCCCGTTGTCGTCCGTCTCAACCCCGATCCGTTCCAGCGCCAGATCGCGGGTATTCGGGGTTCGCCCGGTGGCGACCAGCAGACGGTCCCCGCGAATCGGGCCGTCTTCGGTATCCAGCGTGAACTGCCCTGAATCGAAGTGCGCGCCACCGGCCTCGGTATGTTCGCGCACATCAATCCCCTCGGTCCGGAAGGCTTCGGTTAAGCCTGCGCCCAGCGCCGGATCCTCATGCGATAGCAGCGTACTACGCGCTAACAAGGTGACTTGCGAGCCCAAACGGCGAAACGCCTGGGCCTGTTCCACCGCTAGGACCGAAGCGCCGATAATAATTAGATGCTCTGGTGTGGTTTCGGCAAAAACCGCATCGTCGGAAGTCCAGTACGGCGTATCCGCCAGGCCGGGGATGGGCGGGATTGCCGGGGACGCACCGGTGGCAATCAACACGCGATCGGCGATTAGATGCTGCGGTTCGCCGTCGCCCGTTGCGATAATCAGACGCCTGGCATCCTCGAAACGGGCGTAGCCACGACGCAGGTTAATAGCCGGATTCTCGTCCAGAATTTTCTGGTATTTCGCCTGGCGCAATTCCTCCACACGCGACTGTTGCTGGGCCTGGATACGCCGCCGGTCTATATCCGGCGCGTGGTCGGCGAGCCCCGCGAACGGGTTGGTTCGCTGATTGTGGGCCAACTGCGCCGCTCTGATCTGGATTTTCGAGGGCACGCAGCCAACATTTACACAGGTGCCGCCGATCCTATCGGCGGACTCAACCATCGTCACCTGCGCGCCGGCTTCGGCGGCGCGGATGGCGGCCGCGAAGGCACCGCTGCCGCTGCCGATGATGGCGATTTTAAGTTGCGCGCTCATAGCGATATCCTTGACGTGAAATCAGCACCGCTCTGCCTTGTAACGGCGGTAGAGTGCATAGGCGATTAGACAGATAAAAAAGCCCAAAGCCGGCAGCAACACATAGTCGAGATAGCCGACCCATGCCGACAAGCCGACCACGCCGAAGGTAATCACCAGCACCGGCGTAAAACAGCACAGTGCAGCGATGGTGGTGCCTACCAACCCAACACCAAGCAGCTTTTTATGTCGTTCCATAACGTGCTACTGCCTGCGTTTGGAGGGATAACCGGCATCGGTCGTTGCTGCCGTCAGTTTGGCTACCGAGGCGACCTTCGGGTTGTAAGCCACGGTGGCTGTCTTGGTTTCAAAATCGACCTTCGCGGATTGCACGCCCTCGACCCACTCCAGTGCCTTGCGCACTGCGATGGGACAGGTCGCGCATGTCATGTTTTCAACCGCAAGTGATACTGTCTCGAACGGGCCCGCCGCGTTTGTGCTTTCGACAGCGCTGTTTTCGCTGCAAGCTGCGGCAACCAGTGCGATCAATGTAAACAGCATAATTTGGCTTAATTTGCGCATGCTTCCATCCACCTCAAAAGATCGCTGGGGCATACCAGGGAAAGGCCAGCAAGACCAATACGGGCACGGTAATTAACCAGAAAATTATCCGTTGGCGGCGTTTGACTGCCGGATTGGCACAGACCTCGCCGGGCGCGCAATCCTGTTCGCGGCGATACAGCCGCCAGCCGGCGAATCCCAAAAGTATCGCGGTGGCAATGACAAAGACCGGCCGGTAAGGCGCCAGCGCAGTGAGCGAGCCCATCCAGGCACCGCCCACGCCGAGGGAGATTAAAACCAGGGGCGCAACGCAACATAGGGAGGCACCAACCGCGGCCAGTATGGCGCCGACCTGAGCCCAAGCGGTACGCCCGGAAGACGTCGTGGATTCGTTCATGAGTCGCTCCAACGGGGATATTTCTATCGATGGAGCCAAGCTTAAATGCGGTACCTGGGTACCTTGTCAAGCATCCGAAGCCGTGCAGGTCAGCCGTTGCCGGAGAGCGTTTCGATTAACGGACAGTGCCCAGGATTGGGCTCATGCCGGCAGCGCTCAATCAGATTACCCAGAGTCTTTTGCATGGCCGTCAGATCGGTAATCCGCGCAGCAACCAGGGCGCGCTGCTGCTCGGCAGCGTGCCGGGCGTCGTTACAACAGCCATCACCGAGTTCCAGTAATCGGGCGATTTGCTCCAGGCTAAAGCCCAATCCCTGCGCACGTTTTATAAACCGGATACGCGCCACGGCCGTGGGCGAATAGCGCCGATAGCCGGTTAGCGGTTTGGGCGGCTGCTTGATCAACCCTCGCCGTTGGTAGTAGCGCACTGTTTGCAGGTTCACTTCGGCCGCGCGGGCGACGCTGCCGATGGTCATGTCAGGTCCGTTTTCGGTCTGATTATTCATAATGAGCTTTGCTGTCGTTGTTCTAAATGAAAGAACGGTTCTACCTCATGCTTGACCTGGAGTTAACTCCAGGTATTAGACTGTGTCAAAGTCACGTACAGGATAGATCATCATGATGAAGCAGTTGTTGTTTCTAACGACCGGCTTACTGCTAAGCGTTACTGCTCTGGCCGCCGGCAATCAATACACGCTGGGCGTCAAAGGCGTCGCCTGCCCCTACTGCGCTTTTGGTATTGAAAAACGCCTCAACAAGATAGATGGGGTGAATGAAGTAGTGGTCGATATTGGCGATAGCGTCGTGCGGGTCACCATGCAGGAGGGTGCCACCCTTACCGAGGAGCAGGTGCGCCAGGCGGTCGATGAGGCCGGTTTTACGCTGCGTTCCTTCTCCCGGACCGAGAGCAAACAGGGAGAAGACGGTGCTGAATAACGGTCATCCCGTTGCCGCGCTCCTGGCCGGCGTCTTGCTCCTGACCAGCGTCACCGCCGCGCAGGCCGCACCGAATACCTTTAACACTGCGCTGCCCGTCGCCCAAGGCGAATTTATCTGGCGCGAACAGGCGGTGTTGCGTGAGCGTTCCAGCGATGGCCCGCGTGACCGGGATATTTCGGTGCAAGCGCTGGTCAGCGTGCTCGGCTACGGCATTAACAGCCGTTTGGCCGTATTCGGCGCGGTGCCCTATTTCTTCAATCGCGAGTTGGACGTGACAACGCCGATGGGCCGTGTCAATCGGGACACCAACGGCTTTGGCGATGCCACGGTCTTTGCCCGCTACACCGCTTACAAACACGACTTCACCGGCGGCACTTTTCGCATCGCCCCGGTGGCCGGAATTACTGCGCCCACTGGTGATGACAACGATCGCGACCGCTTCGGCGACCTGCCGCGCCCACTGCAAACCGGCGATGGTGCCTGGGACGGTTTCGGCGGCGTGGTAACCACCTACCAGACCCTGCAATACCAAGTTGATGCGCAGCTGCAATACCGCGAAAACGGTCGCCACGACGGTTTCGCCGCCGGTGACGAGGCCCGCTTCGACGCGTCCTTGCAATATCGTATCTGGCCGTGGGAATTTACCTCCGGCACACCGGGATTCGTCTATGCCCTGCTCGAATCCAATCTCGTGTATCGCGAGCGCAACGACATCGGCAGCGGTACCGATCGCGACTCGGGTGGCGCGCAATGGCTGTTGGCGCCAGGCCTGCAATATATCGGCCGGCGCTGGATTTTCGAGGGCACA